>CAYUIZ010000022.1:0-24352 GCA_964444885.1 uncultured Sphingobacteriaceae bacterium
CATCCGGACGGCTCATTGCATATGTACACGCGCCCGCTCGATCTGGCGGGGCTGATGGCAACGCTGGACGGCTAATCGCCGCCCAGCGTCAGGCTTACTTGCCTATATTATCAATAATCGTATTGAGTGTAGCGCTCGGGCGCATGGCCGCGCTTGCTTTGGCATCGTCCGGTGCGTAGTACCCGCCGATATCCTGTGGCTTGCCTTGCGCGCCAATTAGCTCCTGATTAATCACCTCTTCGTTTTTGGCCAGTGCTTCAGCCACGGGCGCAAATACCGCTTTCAACGCGGCATCCTTCTCTTGGCTAGCCAAGGCTTCCGCCCAATAGCGAGCCACGTAGAAATGCGAACCGCGATTGTCGATTTGCCCCACTTTGCGCGCGGGCGACTTGTCGTTATCGAGGAACCGCCCATTAGCCGTGTCCAGCGCTTCGGCTAGCACCGTCGCTTGGGGGTTGTCCTGGGTTTGACCGAGGTGTTCGAACGAAACGGCTAGCGCCAGGAACTCGCCCAACGAATCCCAACGCAGGTAGCCTTCAGAAACGAATTGTTCGACGTGCTTAGGCGCTGAACCGCCCGCACCGGTCTCGAACAGACCGCCCCCGTTCATCAACGGCACCACCGAGAGCATCTTAGCTGAAGTACCCAATTCCAAGATCGGGAACAAATCGGTCAGGTAATCGCGCAGTACGTTGCCGGTGACGGAAATGGTGTCCTCTCCCCTGCGGATACGCTCAAGCGAAAACTTGGTCGCCGCGATCGGATCCATGATACGCAAGTCGAGACCGGTTGTGTCGTGGTCCTGGAGGTACGTGTTTACTTTAGCGATGATCTCGCGGTCGTGCGCGCGATTTTCATCCAGCCAGAACACGGCAGGCGTGCCGGACAGCCTGGCCCGGGTCACGGCCAGTTTCACCCAGTCGCGTATCGGTGCATCCTTGGTCTGGCACATACGGAAGATGTCGCCAGGCGCTACCGTTTGGTCAAAAATAACCTGTCCATTTTCGCCCACAACTTGGATGGTGCCTTCTTCCGACGCTTGGAAAGTCTTATCGTGCGAGCCATATTCCTCAGCCTTCTGAGCCATCAGCCCCACGTTCGGCACAGAACCCATGGTCGCCGGATCCAATGCGCCGTTGGCTTTGCAATCTTCGATCGTGGCCACGTACACGCCCGCATAATTGCGGTCGGGAATCAGCGCAATCGTATCCTGAAGCTGCCCATCGCTATTCCACATCTGTCCGGAGCTGCGGATCATCGCCGGCATGGACGCGTCGACGATAACGTCTGAGGGCACATGCAAGTTTGTAATCCCTTTATCCGAATTGACCATCGCCAAATCCGGACCGTCGGCCATCGCTTGGTCGAGGGCTGCGCGAATTTCGGCTTCTTGGGCATGGCCCGCAATCTTCGCATACACGTCGCCCAAACCATTGCGCGTATCTACGCCGAGCTCCTCAAACAACTTACTGTAAGTTTCGAATACACCCGCGAAGTAAACCTCCACGATGGCGCCGAATATGATTGGGTCGGAGACTTTCATCATGGTCGCCTTGAGGTGTGCCGAAAGCAACACGCCAGCCGCCTTAGCGGCTTCAATTTCCTTCGCCACAAATGCTTTGAGCTTGGCCAAACTCATGCGCGAGCAGTCGACAACTTCGCCGGCCTGCAGCAGGGCTGCGGTTTTCAGCGTGGTTTTATCGCCGTTGGTATGAACAAATTCAATCGTATAGGTTGTCGCTTCCGCCAGGGTGACGGATTTTTCACTGCCGTAGAAGTCCCCCTCGGTCATCGACACTACTTTTGTTTTCGAGTCGCTGGACCATTTGCCCATGCTGTGCGGATGCTTTTTCGCATAATTCTTGACCGCTTTGGGTGCCCGGCGGTCTGAATTTCCCTCACGAAGTACCGGATTGACAGCCGAACCCAACACCTTGGCGTATTTGGCTTTAATTTCCTTTTCTTCGTCGGTATTCGCCTCCTCCGGATATTCGGGTAGCGCATATCCTTTGCCTTGCAGTTCCTTGATCGCCGCTTTCAACTGCGGAATCGACGCGGAGATATTGGGTAGTTTAACGATATTGGCTTCTGGCGTGGTCGCTACCCCACCCAGTTCGCTAAGAATATCCTCAGAACGCTGTTCTTCAGGCAAATAATCGGACAAGTTGGCGATAATCCGGCCGGCCAGTGAAATATCCTTTTCTTCAACTTCAATGCCCGCGGGTGCCGCAAACGCTTGCACAATCGGCAAAAAAGAATAGGTAGCCAATGCCGGGGCTTCGTCCGTCCTGGTATAAAGAATCTTTGCTTTGTTTGACATGTTTTATGGATTCAAATGTTTGATTTCGTGGGCCACAAACTTACCAAAAAACGGCTGATTTAACAAGCTGTCGCGGCATTAAAAAGGCGCGTATTATAAGCGCTTCGTCATTTTCGGACCGCTAACGCATACTGGTCGCCTTGGATGACAATCTTCCCTTCATCGATCTTTTCGCGAATGATCCGCAGGCGCGTTTCTTCATCGCCCAACTCCACGGCATCCACCAACTCCTGTATGGTCAACGGTCCGCCAGCCAGCGCCCGTTCGGCGTGCTGGCCAATGGCGCGGTCGGAAATGTCCCGGCTTTGGGACTTGAGGCAGACATCACATATTGCACAGGCTTGGCTCGACGGCTCGTCAAAATAGGCCAGCAACTGCCTGCTCCGGCATTCCCGGCGTTCGACGTACGCTAACACTTGGTTCACCTGCTCGGTTTTAGTTTGCTTACGATCAGTGATATATGAAGAATCCACATACAAGTGCTTAGCATCTACCCGCGGCCGCAGATACTGCAGTTGCGGACTATCCGTCTGCGGAAGATAGCTGATGATTCCCAGCTCGTGCAAGTGCTCCAGTGTTTTGATTACGTCCAAGTAGGGCCGGCTTAACTTTTTCGCTAAATCGCCTTCACGCACCGGAACATAATGACCGAACGCCCCGCCGTAAGCACGCAAAACCATTTTGATAAAGCTGTCATAGGCGGCGTGTTCTACTTGAAATTTATACAGGGTAGGCATATCCACCTCAAACTGCAGGCGCGACGGAATGTAAACCGCCTCGCTGACGCTAATCCACCCATCGCGCTCTAAAAACTTCAACGCATTGACGGTTTTCACCGCGTCCAGCTTATAACGGTTGCAGAACTCCCCAATATTGAAATCCAGCACCAGTCCTTCGCCCGCCCCGTATGCCAGCTGGAAAAAATTGGCCAGCAAATGGTAGACGTGTTTGATCTCGGCCACCGACGGAAAACTCTGCGCTAAATTCTTGCGCAGGGCCAATTTGTCGCTTTCGTGATAGAGCATGACCGCGTAGGATTTCTTGCCGTCCCGTCCGGCGCGGCCGGCTTCCTGATAGTACGCTTCCAGTGAGTCCGGGATATCGAGGTGTATGACAAACCGCACATCGGGCTTGTCGATGCCCATGCCAAAAGCATTGGTGGCCACGATCACACGGGTGGAATTGTTCTTCCAGTCTTCCTGCCGTTTGCTACGTTCGGGACCCTCCAGTCCCGCATGGTAAAACGAAGCCGACACACCTTCATTGACGAGCATGCGGGTGGTTTCTTGGGTTTCACGTCGGTTGCGGACATACACGATGCCACTCCCCCCCAGCTTGCGGATAATCCGTAGCATTCTTCCCAGCTTATCCTCTTCTTCGAGGGCCATGTAGGCCAAGTTTTCGCGCACGAAGCTTTTGCGCAATACATGATGTTCCCGAAAGCCTAGCTTTTCCTGAATGTCGTCCACCACTTTGGCGGTGGCCGTCGCGGTGAGTGCCAGGAAAGGCACCTGCGGGTGGAGTTCCCGCAATGAGGCCAGCTGGAGATAAGGCGGCCGAAAGTCGTAGCCCCATTGCGAGATGCAGTGCGCCTCGTCAATCGCAAAGAGATTCACCTTCATGTGCCGGATACGCTCGCGCGCCAATTCGGTGGCCAAGCGTTCCGGCGACAGGTAAAGAAACTTAATCGGGCCGTAAATACAGTTGTCAAACGCGATGTCCATCTCCCGCTTGCTCATCCCCGAAAACACAGCCTCCGCCTCAATGCCGCGCGCTTTGAGGTTTTCGACTTGGTCTTTCATTAAGGCAATCAAAGGGGTAACCACCACGCAGATCCCGTCCAACTGCATGGCCGGAACTTGGAAACAAAGGGATTTGCCGCCGCCCGTGGGCATCAGGGCCAACGTATCGCGCCCGGCCAGCACAGCGGCGATGATGTCCGACTGTAACGGCCTAAACGATTCATACTTCCAATATTTCCGCAGAATCCCTAAACTGTCCATACGTCATTCGCTGTATCGCCAAACATACGCAAAATTATTTTTCAGCACGTACACCGGCACGGCCAATGTTTCGGCTTCGGCACGGATACGGTGGATGGTATTGTCGTAGTTTGAACCGTCAAGAACGAGCAGGCGGCAAGGCAGCGACTGCATAATTTCCGCCAATGGCCGGCGGGGATTGCCGCGCAAGAGCAACACGTCCACCGGCAACCTGCTGCCGAACTCCGGGTCGCCCGCATAGACAAACAAGCGCTTGTTATCCCATTGCAACACGCCCGACTGTATAACGACAGCCCCTTTTTGGTACGAACTGTCCTGCGGCACGAACGAAATCTTGTCTGCGGCCGTGTAGAACTCCAAGTGCGGCATGACCGAATATTGAATGGTACGGTCGTCAAGGGAAGGCAGATTCGTATAAAGCAATACCTTTCCTCGATGCATCAGGCCAATCGCCAGATTACTGCGAACATTATAAATAACCAGTTGCTGTTCCGTATGTTTTCGAGTATTGGCAACAAACGAGGACGAAAACAGCATAACCAAGCAAAGACATGCGGCATAGACCAGCTTTTTGCTTTTCTGGAGCACGGAAAAGACGATCGCAAGCATCAGCGCGTACATCACGATATATTCCCACGAATCGAGCCACACACCGCGCATACTCGAAAACGGCAGATGCTCAATGTACAGCAATGCCTCGTTCATAAAGAGAATCAGGCGCTCAAGCGCAATGCCCAGCCATTGGCAAATGGCATCAAAAGGAATGAGCAACAACGCAAAACCCAGGTACATGATAAAAGACGCCGGGAGAACTATAAGCAGGTTTGCTGGCAAAAAGTAGACGGGAAACTGGTTGAAATAAAACGTTGCTAATGGAAAGGCGCCCGCCTGCGCCGCGATGGACATTAAGGAATAATCCCAAACCGGGCGGACCAAGCGCTGTTGAACCGGAAAGGCCTGCTGCAACAAAGGCAAAAGAAAGACGATGAAAAGAACGGCCAGGTACGACAGCTGAAATCCTACATCGAGCACAAACTTTGGATTGTACAACAAGAGAAAGAACGCCGAGGCCGCGATGCTGTTATAGACCCTCGCCTGCCTGCTGAAATGCGTAGCCGTGATGACAAAGCTGATCATAATGGACGCCCGCAGTACCGAGGGTGAAAAACCCGTGATAAGCGCATAAGCCCAAACGCACACCAGCATGACCGCCCATCGGCCGAAACGCAAGCCTTTGGTGGCGCCCATCCACCACAGCAGCTTGGAAAGCAACCAAAACACGATCACGACATGCATACCTGACACACTGAGTACGTGGATGGTTCCGGTAGCCGAAAAGGCGCTGAGCAAATCCTGGCTCAGATCGGCCCGGTATCCCAAAATCAGGGTGGAAGCAATCGAACGGGCATCAGGATGAGCGAGATACTGGCCAAACTTGGCGACCATCTGCTGGCGAAGCGCTAGCGCAAACGCGATTATCCGCTTGCCCTGAAAACCTTCGAGCAAACGAACATCCTGCCCATCGCGCACATACGCTTGATGCCAGATATTCTTATTCGCCAGGAATCGCCGGTAGTCCAGTTCGCCGGGATTGTACGGGGGTGCTACCTCGTCGAAATGCGCTGGAATCGCCACCATACGTCCATAATGAAAGCCGTACTGCAGGGAAGAATCCAGCCGAATCGTCAACAACAACTGTCCGGTCAGTGCCTCCAGCGTGTCGTTGCGATAACCGCCGGTTACCGACACCGGAAACCGAACATGCTCTCCCCGCAGAACGGGCTCATCGGCGACGTAGCCCACTAGCACGGCGTGCTGGTGCCGACTGAAATGCCGTTGATCGATTTTGGGGTTCGTATGCCACACCAAAATCCAGCCACAAATCGTGAGGAAAACCAGCCAAACCAGACCCAGCCCTGCCAGCGAATCTGGCGAACGCCGGGAGCGCACGTAAAACAACACCACGAACCCAACCGCAAGTAACCCGGCCATCCCTTGCAGGATACGATACGTGCCCGGATCCGGTGCCACAGCGATGCCGGCACCCACGCCTAACAGCAGGGCGAGCAGAAAGCGCACGAACGGGACATGCCCTCGGTTTATGCGTTGGTCAGCCGTTTTCATCAAGCGACGGTTCGTAACTCATTCGCCATAGTTTTGGCAAACTAGGCAATCAAATATAACAAGTTTTCCTTAGAATTAACAAACGAGCACAAAAGAAGCGGTAAGGTCTCCGCCACCTCACATCATCAGCGGGTTAGCTAGGTAGTGATCCGCGACGCGACGCAAAAATTTTGTAGTTTTTTTACTACAAAATATTAGGTTGTATGCCGAGCAATACCTAATTTCAACCCGTATCCATGCGCGAGCTCCCCGCTCTGCGCATCGATTACGCATCTACTACATACTTATGAAAAACAAAACACCCAAGAGTGGGTTGTCACGACTATTCGTGGCACTCATGCTATTGGCCTTGCCGTTCTTGCAACAGTGTACGCAAGACAAGCACCTCGTCGTTGAGCCCCGTGTTCCGACGACGGGTAATGAGGTGGCCGTAGGCGAAACCGACGGGCGTATTGTATCGATAAAACTACAAGCGAGCACGTCTTACATCACCGCCAACGGCATGGATACGCTCGTGCTATCGCCCATGGCCTACAATCGGTACGGCTTGCGAATAGACACAGCAGGTTTTGAACTTTACCATAACAACCGCAGGATCACCCAGCAGGATTTTGCTACGACGGAAACCGGCAAGCATGCATTCGTGGCCCGGCTAGGCCAGTTGTCGTCCGACACGCTCACGGTCGAAGCGCGTCGCGACGACGTCCCCATCGCGGCCATCGTGCGCATGGAGATTTCGGCTTCTACCCAACTGATCATCGCTGACGGAAAATCCGCAGCTACCTTTACCGCGATCGGCTATGGTGCAGACGGGCAGCAGGTCGAACCCGCAGGCAGCTGGACCTTATATGCAAACGGCAGTGCCTTACCGGGCGAACGCCTGACCACCGCCACGCCAGGCGAACACCGGGTCGTCGCTAAAATCGGTGACGTGGTATCCAACGAAATCCTTATAACCGCCCGGCAAGACAAGCGCTATGAAGTGGTCACTATCCCGATCGTATTTCATGTTGGTCACTTTGGCGAAGCGGTAGGCTCGGGAGCAAACATCCCTATTGCCCTTGTACAAGAAATTCTCGACGAACTGAATCGCGGATACGCGAATGAACTGGGGTCTACCAATCCCAACGCCGTGGACATGCGCGTGCGTTTCCGTCTAGCGCTTACCGACGAACGGGGAAAACCGCTGGCGGAGCCGGGCGTTATCCGTACCCATGTAGGCAAATACGACAACGGAACCGGAAACAATACGGCAGCCAACGGTGCCCTGGGGCTTGCCGAATGGCGCACCTGGCAAGAAGCGGACTACCTCCACCCGGCATCCTATTACAATATATGGCTTTATCCAGCTGAAGAAAATTGGGCAGGCTTGGCTAATTACCCTTCGATTCGCGCAGACCAGCCCTTGGCCGGCATCACGGGGTTCGAAATCGGGCGCCGCTCATACTTTACAACCAACCATTTCAACATGCCCGCTCCCCGCATCAATACCAAACACCGCGCGGGAATGATCGCAACGATCACCCATGAGGTAGGCCATACCTTGGGCTTGCGGCATACGTTCTCCGAAAACAACTGCGCTTCGTCGGATTATTGCGAGGACACGTACTCCTATAACTATCCAAGCCCAAACCAGCCCTGCCCGGACAATAAGGGGACGAGGGTTGCCAATGAAAATTTTATGGACTACCGCGGCTCCCGCAATACCTTTACGTACGACCAACGCGAACGCGTGCAGCACACCATCAAAAACGCCCTTTGGTTTCCGGAATTAACGCAGTCGAGACGCTAAGCCACGTCGGACCGCGGTTTTTTTGGTCTCGTAAGGTGCTAAATCGGCCTTTGCGTTCGTGGCGGACATGTCCGCGGCCCACGAAAGACCCGCGCGCGAATTTCTTGCCATAGGACAAGTACAACCCAGCAAAAGCCGCCTACTTTTGACTCCGAAGACCCCATTATACGATCGAGGTAAAAGTCACCACAAAGGGTAAACGGCAGTCCACCACCCTTCCGTATGGCGATACACCGTTAGACTAAAGGGAGATAAACGTGGCTTAATGGCCTCCGGCGACACGGATTCAAAGCCGGCCATTGCCTCGGTCGGCATACTAGGGTAGATTGAAAAATCCTTGATAAGAAAGTTATGCCACGACTGAAGTTCAGCACGACGAGTCCCGCCCCTGCGGCGGAACCGTGGATTGACGCATTGGAAAATTACAATTTTGACGAGCAGGACGGCCACACGACCGTCACCGGCGAAGTAGACACCCATGCCGACTACGTCGCTTCTTTCAACAAACAATTTCCTCTAGCGCTGAAAAAACTAAACGAACTATGCACAACACAATAGCCGAAGAAACGGTGCAATATAACGGGAGCCAAACGGCGGAAGACCAAGCCATTTGCGACACCCTGGCCAGTGCCATCGCCGAAGGTCTTCCTGACGCGACGAATAAAATCTGGCACGGCCACCCGGTTTGGTTTCTCGATGGCAACCCGATCGTAGGTTACAGCAAGGAAAAACGCGGCATCCGGCTAATGTTCTGGAGCGGCGCGGATTTCGGCGAAGACGGCTTGGCCATCCGGGGTATCAAGTTTAAAGACGCTTCGGTATTTTACCAAGTCTCTTCAGAAGTCGACCTGCCCGCATTAGCCCGTTGGCTTCGAAAGGCCCGCGATATCCAATGGGATTACAAAAACCTTGTCAAGCGCAAGGGTCGCCTAGAACGGCTGAAATATCCGATTTTCAACTAACTAAACGAAAAAAAACAACCATGAAGACCTTTAAAAAAATCCTGATTGTCCTTTTAGCCATCATCGCCATACCGCTGATCATCGCGCTATTTGTAAAGAAGGAGTTCACCAGCGAACGGGAAATCATCATTGACCGCCCTGTGTCCCAGGTGTACGACTACGTGAAATACGTCCAAAACCAAGACAATTTCGGAAAATGGCAATTGTCGGATCCCGAAGCAAAACTCGTGTCGGAAGGCACCGACGGAACAGTCGGCTTTACGTACCGCTGGGACGGCGACAAGGTGGGCAAGGGTTCGCAGACCATTACGGGCTTAGTCGAGGACGAGAAAGTCGAAACCGAGCTGGATTTCGGTTTCGGCGAGCCCGCACGTTCGTATATATTGACGGAAGCTACTGGTCCGAGCCAGACCAAGGTCACGTGGGGTATAGCTGGTCGGTCGCCGTATCCGCTCAACCTGATGGGGCTCTTTTTTGATATCGGCGATGATTTCGCGGAAGGTCTTCAGAACCTAAAAACGCTTTTGGAAAACGAAGAAATAGCCGATGAACGCTCGTTTATCCGCAATTATTACGCAGAAACCTTAGCCGCACTCCGCAGGAACGTTTCGTCCCTCACCACCGAGCAACTGCATTTCAAGCCGACAGCGACGGCTTGGTCCATCAGCCAATGCCTGGAACACATCGTTCTCACCGAAAATATGATCTTTGGTATGGTGAAGGAAAATATGGCCCAGCCAGCTAATCCGCAACGGCGCACGGAAATTCAGTTCTCCGACGAACAAATCCTGTCGATGGTGGTCGACCGCAGCGAGAAGTACCCAGCGCCGCAAGCGCTGTTGGCCACCGGAAAATACGGTAATGCTGAAGAGGCTTTGCAGGACTTGGCGACTCAACGGACCGAAATCATTGCATACATCGACAGTACGCCAACGGACGAACTTCGCAACCACGTGTCTGACTCGCCTTCGGGTGCTTCCGATGCCTACCAATCCCTGTTATTTCTAGCCGGGCACACGGCACGCCATACCCTGCAAATAGAGGAGATTAAAGCGGATGCCAATTTCCCGAAGCCCTGAAAACGATGCCTTGCAGTGACAGGACAAATTCCGACAAGGTAGAAGTAGCACGAAAAGTCATAAACAGGCATAAAAAAAGCCTCCAAACGGGGAGAATGGAGGCCTTCAATAAACCAATTATAAACCTAAATTATGATGCAACAAATATAGTGTACTTAATACACTCTGTCAAGTCTTTTTGTGCGTGTCGTGTAAGAAGTTACAGCATAGTACACGACAGTATCTGAAGCGGCCGTACTTAAAACGTGACTTTCCGAGCAATTTGGTCGCTCTCATTTCCAGCCCGATCAACTGCAGTGACCACCACGGCATCCAGTTTGGTTTCCCCATCCGGCCCGACGGCCGGCAAAGCGGCTTCGCGCGTATTTCTCGGGAGAATCTGGTAATCCCAGACCTCCCCATAGCGCGTATACAAAACCCATTGTGCAACCTGATCCGGGTCTGGGTGCGTCCAGCGGACCGTCGCGTTCCAGTTGAGGTTAGTAACCGTCGTCCGTGGTGCCTGGGGCGGGGTGCTGTTCAGCCAGGGGCTGGATGGTATGAGGGCTTGCCGTTTGTATGGCCCTTCCAGCAGGCCCTCGGCGAGCATGGGATGCCGTGTCAGCGATGATATGCTCCAGTGCACGGCGCCTTTACTGTCAGGCATCATGCCGCGGGTGATCATAATTTGATTGGTCACTTCTTTGAGGTTGGCTTCATCGCCGCCGCGCCCCACATTCATGCCTGGCCACAAGTGCCGGCCCTGCGCATTTTCCTGTTGCCACCAGCCCAGCAAGACCGGAAAGCTCTGTGGAATCTGGGCGATTGGCCAGTACAACTGGGGCGTAAAATAGTCAATCCACCCGTTGTTTAACCACAGCTTCGCGTCGGCGTAGAGCTTGTCGTATTGATCCAAGCCGGCAATACTTTCCGGATAACCCGGACGCCAGATACCAAACGGGCTAAGCCCGAATTTCACATGCCTTTTTTCGGCTTTAATCTCGTTGTAGATCCGTTCGATGAACCGGTTGACATGTTCCCGGCGCCAGTCGCCCCGGCTAAGCATACCGCCACTTTCGCGGTACGCAGTCCAGGACGTGTCATCCGGAAAATCGGCGCCGTCATTGTAGGATTCATAGGGATAGAAATAGTCATCGAAATGTACGCCATCGATATCGTACCGCCGAACGATATCCATCACCACGGCCGCGGAATGGTCTTGCGTGCTTTGCATGGCGGGATCAAACCACCAATATCCTTCCGCGAGATGAACGACGGATTCGGGCATTTTATGCACGATGGAGGCATCCTCAACCTCCCCTGCCGACACATGGTGGGCACGGTACGGATTAAGCCATACATGAAGCTCCAACCCGCGCTTATGTGCTTCCTCCGTCCAGAAAGCCAGTGGGTCATAGTACGGATCGGGGGCGTTGCCTTGTGCTCCGGTCAGGTAATACGACCAAGGCTCCAGCTCGCTTGCATAGAGCGCGTCGGCTTGAGGGCGCACTTGGAAAATGACGGCGTTGAAATGGTGGTCCTTTAAAAAATCCAACAAAGCCAGTGCTTCTTGCTTTTGCGTAGCCGTAGGCAATCCCGGCTTGCTCGGCCAATTGATATTGGCGACCGTAGCGACCCATGCGGCCCGAAATTCACGCATCGGCGCTGGCGGCGGCGCTCCCTGAGGACGCTCTTCCGCGGGCGGCCGGTTAATCGTGCATGATACGATCAGCAAAGTCCCCAACGCAAGTGCATACAGCAAAGGGAATACGCGTGTCTTTCTAGCATTCATGGTTTCAAAATTTTGGCGGGTTACAAACGAATTGGATAAATGGATAACAAGAATACGCAAAAAAAAGAAAACATTGCACCCAATTAGCACGAAGCCTCTCTGCAGTATTTCAAAAAAAAATCCCCAACAATGCAGATGGAGACCTTTATAAATGACGATGGCTTAAAACAATGAGGGTGTCAAAAGTATCCCGTTATGCTGAATTCAGTCCAGCATCTCATCACAAAAACACGCTAATAGCATCTTACCAGACCCTGAGCCACGTACCTGTCGGCAGTGAGGCGTTCAGGATGACGATTTCTTCATTGGGGAGAACCTCCTTGGTTGAAACTGTCGTTGGTGTGTTGCAACCTCCATGTTTGTCCACCTACGGCTTTTGCTGAGGCGACCGCGCGGCTGCATCGCCTTGCTTTGGTTTGCGCCTTTTCGGAAAGCGCTTTTTTGGCCGCTGCTTCTGACTATCGCCTTCCCGTGTCGGGTGCCTGGGTTTGCTGTCCTTCTGACCAAATACTGGCGACGGACCAAACCCTTCGGGCAAAGCTACTTCCTCCACCTTTCGCTCCATCAGTTCCTCGATCGACTGGAAACGCTTATAGTCCCGGTTGTTGACAAACGTGATGGCGGTCCCCGTTTTCTCCGCACGGGCCGTGCGTCCAATCCGGTGAATATAGTCTTCCGGGTCAGGTGGCACGTCGTAATTGATGATGAGGTCGATACCCACCACGTCGATCCCCCGGGAGAGCACGTCAGTACCGATAAGGATGGGGATTTGCTTGTTTTTAAAACGCAACAGAATGTCGGTGCGCTCGTCCTGCGTTAGGTCCGAATGAAATGGCCGAACGGGTATTTGATCACGCTTAAGCGAACGGGCTAAGTCTTTCACCTTATCCTTTGTCGAGGAAAACACAATCACGCTTTTGTAATCCCCGCTTTGGAGAATCTGTTTCAGCAATGGTGATTTCTGATCATCAAAGGCCCGGTATTGAATCTGGCGGATGCCTTCAGCGGGTTTGGAGATAGCGATATTGACTTGCTTGGGGTTAACAAGCAAGGCTTTGGCAAAGGCGCGTATTTTGGGCGGCATGGTCGCCGAAAACAACATGGTCTGCCGCTCGGCGGGCAATTCGCGCACAATCCGGTTGATATCATCCTTGAATCCCATGTCCAGCATGCGATCGGCCTCATCCAGGACGAGGAATTTGATCTCGCCAAAGCGCACAACCCCCGAACTGAGGTGGGCGATCAGTCGACCGGGGGTGGCAATCACGATATCGACGCCCTCGCGCAGGGCGCGGCGTTGCTGTTCGTAGCCAATCCCGTCGCCACCGCCGTAGATTGCAATGGAGCTGACGCCCGTAAAATACGCCAAGCCTTCGACCTGCTGGTCGATCTGTACGGCCAATTCGCGGGTAGGCGCCAATATCAGCGCGCTGATAGCCGGGCGCTGTTCCATCTTGCACAACGCATCAATCACCGGCAACAGATAGGAAGCTGTTTTTCCGGTTCCGGTTTGCGCGCAAGCAATTAAATCCTGGTTTTCCTGCAAAAGCGGTATGGTTTCCACCTGAATGGCGGTCGGCGATTTATAGCCCATCGCGTCCAGCCCTTCGCTCAGGTTCTGGTGAAAATTGAAATCTTCAAATGTCAAAGCTTTTTTCTATTATTTTTCGTTACTTGCAAAAGTACGAATTCTTAAGGCAGCATCCGTCTTTTATTTCATTAAGGAAGACGGCTGTGTTTGGAAACCGGTTTTGTAGCTCCCCCTAGGACGGAGGACTGCAATACGGCAAACAATTTGGCGTTAATAAACGTATACCAAGAAGGATTAAGATAGCCGCTCGTTATGGGGCTCGCGTATATATAGCAAACCAGTATCATTGATTAAGTTAGCTCACCAGACAAGCCGTTTCCCGTTACGTACCCTGCCCTACGCGTCCACCATGCGCCAACAGTGCCCGATAACGAATTACTTACCTATACGAAATGGAACACGATAAAGACCTCGCGATCGTCATCGCTTGGCCTGAGATACCTACGCGTGGCGATGAACGATGGATGAAATTCTTCAAACGCATTGGATTAGTGAAGAACCTGCATTTTAAGGTGGGGCATGCGGCCATCGTCCTTGTCAACCACGATACCGGCGCGTTGGCGTATTACGATTTCGGAAGGTACGTGACGCCTTTAGGCTATGGGCGCGCTCGTTCCGCCCAGTCCGATCCACGGCTGGAGCTGACGACCAAAGCGCGGATTGACGCACCACCCCAAATCAGTAACCTCCGAATGGTGCTTGACGAGATGCACGTCAAACGCGAAGCGACCCACGGCGCGGGCACGATGTACTTCTCCATTGCCGACAGCATTTCGTTTGACCGCGCATCGGCCTTCGCCGAACGCTTGGTAAGCGGAGGCCCCATCAAGTACGGCGCCATTGCCAGCGATTGCAACAGCTGTTCGCGCTATGTAGCGCAAATACTGCTCGCTGGCCTTCCCGCCAGGCACGCTAGCCGGAGACAATTGCTATTTCCGGAATCAATGAAACCCAGCCCGATGAGCAATGTGGTGAACGCCCGTGCCGATCGGAAGGTTTACGCATTTGACGGACACGCACTCTCGGCGCGCAAGATGTCCCGTTTCAGGTCGTTTGCCTTCCAAGCCCAACTCATCGGCGAAAGTTTGTCGAACGCCAAAACCGTAGCCTTTCCGCCCGACCATATCGTCGGCCATGTATCGCAACCCCCAAGGGTTCCTTCCATACCTCAGGATGCGCAGTGGCTGGGCGGCATCGGCGAAGGTGCTTGGTACGCGGTAGAGGCGACGGGCGACAAGGGCAGGAACTGCCTCGTAACGCGCTATGATGCGGCGGGCGCACGGCACTATACGGCACGATATGTGTCTGACATCGGATGGAATCCCGATGCATCGTACCATGTGACACACCATACGGAATACCGATATGTGACATTGGTACAGGGCGGAAAGACCGTCAGGTTATCGTTGGTCACGGACCAGGCGACAGCCCAAAACAATCACGCATTTGCAATATAAAAATTCATGGAAATAGAAATCTTAAAATCCAAAATCCACACGGTGAGAGTCACCGAAGCTAATGTAGCATACAATGGGTCTATTACGGTCGATGCAGATTTGCTCGACGCTGCCCTGATTAAAAAGTACCAACAAGTTTACATCAATAACACCGTCAACGGCAGCCGGATTATGACCTACGTGCTGCCCGGAACACGCGGAAGCGGCGAAGTGTGCATGAACGGGGGTGCCGCCCTGCACGCCAACGTGGGTGATGTTATCCATATCTTAGCGTTCTGCCGGATGACCGAAGAAGAGGCCGACCAGTATCGCCCTACGCTTGTCTTCACCGTCGGAAATAACCAAATCGAACGGGTGGAGCAATACGATTACTAGCGAATCGTTAGTCTACCCAACCCCAAGGCGCTTCGGGTGTTGCCACAGGCTTGGTCAGGTCGAATACGACCGTGAAGAGCCGATCCGTACCGATGCGGCGCAGATTATAGGTAAATGAAGTGTCGTCCACCGTTATCCACCATACGTTGCCGGCTGCATAAGGAATAAGTGCGGCGGTTTCAGCATCGGCGGGAAACACTTGCAAGCTGTCAAACCCGGTATTGGTGCTTGTGCCACCGTATTGGGTGACTTCCTCCTCGGTACCATCGGCATGGCGGTGGTCATGTTTTAACTTGACCACGCCGTCCGGCCGGGTCAGTACCCAGGTGCGCGATCGATCATCGCCGACAAAAAACGGAATCCGGATGGTATCGTCATCGCAGGCGCGGACGTGTATCACGAGCCGCTGGCCGCCAAAATCGCCCGGTTCGATACCTGCAGCCAATTGTCCTTCGTAAGACTGGCCGCAGTGCTTTTTCAACTTCTCCCAGAAAACATCGGAGGGAGTACGCTCCTGTGCTACAGCTGGGCCGCACAAGCAGGCCAGCATGATGATGGTTATTAGTTTTCGCATGGCTAAACTTACGTAAAAATTGCGAATTGCCAAGTCCCCGCCGGCGTCATTCGAACACGAGGCGAACGAACCTAGGCGAAAACATATCGGGATATTTCCCAAAATCACTAAGGAAATCAAATGAATTGACGTGGTAGCTGATCAGCAGCTCGCCGGGCTGGGACAGGTGCGGATGGGCCTTTGCATTATACGCGTACAAGCTCTCTATCGCCAACGGCTCCGGACAGTCGTAGACGTTCACAATCGGTCCGAATGGGCCTGCCGGACTCAATCCCACCCGCAGACCAATATGGGGTTCAATGCCATTTTGCTGAAAGACCAACAGGTATCTTCCGTCTGCCAACGGCATCATGCTCAGCTCATTGGAAACATTGGTTGTGGTCGCCTTCGCGTTGCGGATGTCGGATTGCCAATCCTCCCCGTCCCAGTACTGCCATCGTGAAAAATTTTCGAAATCTGCCGGCGAAACCCGGCTGACCAGTAGTTCCTTGGTCGGCCCCCGCACACCATACACATAAACAAATCCATCCGCATGCGGCGCTCCGGCCCAGGCGGTGTTGGCCATGATTGCTGCGCCAAACGAATAACCGGCACCGTGCGTTGCTTCATCGGCTTCGATATACAGCGGCGTGTCCATTTGGCGGTGCTCGGTAAAAGGAGGCTGGTCATTCGCGTCGATTGCAATCAGCACGTTCCCGTCTTCGCGAAAGCCAAAAACCGCCTCGCCCGTATTTTCCATCCGGTAGGCAAATATGTATGTGGTGTTGGCCCGGTCGGGGTTGACAAATCCGTCGCCTAACCAATAATATTGCCCTGCTTTGGCGGCAGGTGTCGATGGGACGAATACGGAAGTGCGCTGACCGTCTTTCTCCGGCCCACTATAAAACTCCACCTGATCAACTTCACGTGTCCCCGCCGGAAGCATAGCTACAACGTTATTCGTCATCCGCGCGCCCGGTTCCAATTTTCCACCCGATTTACTCCCCCAAAAGCTGTCACTAAACACCAGCATCGTTTCGGTGGACTGCCAACCGCCGACTGTATCAGCCGCCCGGCGCGGGATTGAAAACAACCCGTCCCCTCCTATCCAACCGTGATTCCGCGTGAATCCTTGCGTCCATTCCGGTACCGGTTCCACCCGAAACGACAAGGCGAAGTTATTACGACTTAAATCATTATGCTGCTGTGCATTGCAATGCAAACCAAGATGGATTAACGCGAGGAAGAGAATGGAAAGAGCAGGTTTCAATCGTTTGCTGTTCATAATCGGTTTGGGGAGTTTATGTGTCAGATAATCGCATGCGCGTGCATGCTGAGACCAAAAGTACGCAATATCTCGGTTATCGTGCAACTACCCCGGAATGACCTCAGGGAAGTCGCTTTTTAGCCGTACAATTCCCCCTCATGTTCGTATCTTTGTATCCGGAAAGGAAAAAGCATGGCGAATCAAGTTCCTGAAGACGGCAGTTTATTGCCGTTGATGGAAGCATTTTATACAATACAGGGCGAGGGCTACCACACGGGAAAAGCCGCCTACTTTATACGCTTAGGCGGTTGCGATATCGGATGCCACTGGTGTGATGTCAAAGAAAGCTGGGATGCTGAACTGCACCCCCTCACCGCGATCGAAGAAATCGTACGATCGGCGTCGCTCCACCCGTCCAAAGCGGTGGTTGTGACGGGCGGCGAGCCGTTGCTGTACAACCTCGAACCGCTCACCCGAAGCCTCCGCGACGCAGGGATACAAACCTTCATGGAGACCTCGGGGGCCTATCCCCTGAGCGGCTATTGGGATTGGATATGCCTGTCGCCCAAGAAATTCAAGGCACCAACACCCGGCGTCATCGCGGCGGCGGGCGAGTTGAAAGTCATCGTTTTCAACAAAAGCGATTTTGCCTGGGCCGAACAGCATGCGGCTATGGTGCACCCCGGCTGCAAACTCTACTTGCAACCCGAATGGTCGAAAGCGGCCGAGATGACGCCGCTCATCGTCGACTACGTCATGGAAAACCCCAAATGGGAGGTTTCTTTGCAAACCCATAAATTCATGAATATTCCCTAGGGAAATGCAGCAAATCCTTGGCATAAAGACCGTGCACAGGCACGCGTACAATGAAAATTTTACGTAAGTTTGCAACCGTCTGTCGTGCCCGGACTATGGGGCACTTATATTAACAATCCGGAAAACAAAAAGCATTATGAACTACGACATCATCGTAATAGGTAGCGGGCCGGGTGGCTATGTAGCCGCGATCCGCGCCTCTCAATTGGGCTTTAAAACCGCTATTGTCGAGCGCGAGTCATTGGGAGGCATCTGCCTGAACTGGGGTTGTATCCCGACCAAAGCCCTGTTGAAAAGCGCTTCGGTATTTGAATACCTTAACCACGCCGAGGACTACGGCATCAAAGTCAGCGGCGGTGAAGCGGACTTCGAAGCCATTATCAAGCGCAGCCGCGGCGTAGCCGACGGAATGAGCAAAGGCATACAGTTCCTGATGAAAAAGAACAAGATTGATGTCATCATGGGTGAAGGCCGCGTAAAGAAGGGCGGCAAGGTTTCCGTCACATCCAAAGAAGGCCAAACCAAGGAATATACAGCTAAACACACGATATTGGCAACGGGGGCCCGCTCTCGCGAACTGCCAAACCTCAAGCAAGACGGCAAACGGGTGATCGGCTACCGCCAAGCCATGAGCTTGGAAAAACAACCTGAATCCCTCGTTGTCGTCGGATCAGGCGCTATCGGCGTGGAGTTCGCCTACTTCTACAACGCCATCGGCACCAAAGTAACGATCGTCGAGTTTATGGACCGGGTCGTTCCTGTAGAAGACGAGGAAATCTCCAAACAACTCGAACGCAGTCTGAAGAAGTCCGGCATCACCATCTTAACCAACGCGGAAGTAACCGCCGTGGCTGAAGCCGGAAAATTGAGCAAGGTGACCATCAAAACCGCTAAGGGAACCGAAACAATCGAAGCGGAAGTCGTGTTGTCGGCCGTCGGCATCACCCCCAACATTGAAAACTTGGGGCTGGAAGAAGTGGGCGTGAAAACCGAAAAAGGACGTATTCTCGTTGACGACTTCTACAAAACGAATATCGACGGCGTGTACGCGATCGGCGACATTGTCAAAGGACAGGCCCTGGCACACGTTGCCTCAGCCGAAGGCATCACCTGCGTCGAGAAAATCAAAGGATTAGACGTGGAGCCTATCGATTATAACAATATCCCGGGCTGTACGTATTGCACGCCTGAAATCGCATCCGTCGGATACACCGAAAAAGCAGCGAAGGAAGCCGGTTATGAGATAAAGGTTGGCAAGTTTCCATTTTCTGCATCAGGCAAAGCCAGCGCGGCGGGCGCTAAAGACGGATTTGTCAAGGTTATCTTTGACGCCAAATACGGCGAATTCTTGGGGGCCCACCTGATCGGGGCCAATGTGACTGAAATGATTGCGAGCGTCGTCGTGGCACGCAAGCTGGAAACAACCGGACACGAAATCATCAAGTCCGTGCATCCGCACCCGACGATGAGCGAAGCGATTATGGAAGCAGCTGCCGATGCATACGGCGAGGTTATCCACTTGTAATCGTATTCGACAAATACACGCCAATGAATGGGCCTAGTCTTCACTTGGCCCATTTTTATTATCCCCTTAGCCGAACATCTTCTTCCACCACCCCTCCGCTATTCCCACGAACCAAGCACCGCCCTTCTGCCGCGTGGGATACACGCGGATGTAATTGCCCTGTCCGCGTGCTCCTTTTCCCGTTGTTAAGTCGAAGGTATGGCGATGACGTGGACACACCAGCTGCCCATTATCGCACCAACCGCCTGACAAGTCCGCCCCTGCATGTGGGCATTTACTCCCGGTAACGTGCAGCGCATCCCCTTGCCGGATGATACACAGTGACTTTCCACGAATGCGGCACTTTCGAACGCCATCCGATTCGGGGATATCTTGCGGGGAAATCTCGTGCCATTCCATATACAAACATACGGAAACGCACCAGCCGAATCAAAAAGCCTAGCCCAGTCATCGTTCGGTTCGCTACGCGATTGCCGGACTAACGTTCCATGGTTCCATGGGTGCACGACATATTTCCCGTCTCACTTGCGGTTGTGTCTTATGACCAACCGCCAGACCCGGGAAAGTGGTCGGTGACAACACCAACCACGGGTTTGTGAGGATTTGTCGTGCAACCTTGTTCCATTCCCTAGTGACCTTGACGATTTATTTTCTTACTTTTGCGCCTGCAATGATTTCGATAAATAACCTGACGTTTGAGATCGGTGCGCGAGCACTGTATGATGAGGCCAATTGGCACATCAAACCCGGCGATAAGACCGGACTAATCGGTGCCAACGGCACCGGCAAGACCACCTTGCTGAAACTGATTGTGGGCGACTATACGCCAACGTCGGGCACGATTTCCATGGCCAAGGAACTCAAAATCGGGTACCTCAACCAGGACTTGCTATCCTACGAGTCCGAAAAGAGCATCCTGCATGTCGCCATGGAGGCTTTCGAACGCCAGAACCAGTTGCATACCGAAATCGAAAGATTGCTCGAAAAACTGGAAACCGATTATTCGCCTGAATTGATTGACAAGCTCAGTGACAAGCAAAGCGAATTTGAAGCGCTGGATGGTTACAATATCGAATTCAAAGCGCACGAAATATTAGCTGGCCTCGGCTTTAGCGAGGACGAACAGCGGCGACGTCTTTCCGAGTTTTCGGGGGGCTGGCGCATGCGCGTCATGCTAGCGCGCATTCTCTTGCAAGCACCCGACATCCTCCTGCTCGACGAGCCGACCAACCACCTCGACTTGCCCTCCATCAAATGGCTGGAAAATTACCTCCTAGCCTTTGAGGGCGCTATTATCATTGTTTCGCACGACCGTTACTTCCTAGACAAGGTGATTAACAGAACGGTCGAATCACGCAAAGGAAAGCTAATTCCCTATGCCGGAAACTACAGCTTTTACCTGGAAGAAAAGTCTTTGCGGGAGGAAATACAAGGCAACCAATTCAAAAACCAGCAGGCCAAGATCAGGCAAGAAGAGCGACTCATCGAGCGTTTCCGTGCCAAAGCAAGCAAGGCTAAGATGGTACAGTCGCGTATCAAGGCGTTGGACCGGATGGAAAAGGTCGATAATGTTGACGACGACAACCCGTCGGTCAATTTTAAGTTTAGGTTTTCCAAGCAATCCGGCCGTCACGTGGTTAAGCTGGAGGAATTATCCAAGAACTACCCGGGCATTCCCATCCTGGAGGATGCTGATGCCGTGATTGAGAAAGGTGACAAAATCGCGTTGATTGGGGCAAACGGAAAAGGAAAGTCTACCCTATTGCGTATCATCGCCGGCACCGATAAGGATTTCGGCGGTACCGCCGAAACAGGCCATAACGTGACGCAGACATTTTTTGCCCAGCACCAGCTCGAAGCCCTACACCTCGACAACGCAGTACTGCAAGAACTGCAAGCGTTTGCGCCCAAGCACACCGAAACTGAGCTGCGCTCTATCCTGGGTTCGTTTCTTTTCACGGGTGACGACGTCTTCAAAAAGATCAGGGTGTTGTCTGGTGGCGAAAAATCGCGGGTCGCCCTTGCCAAGGCACTGACGGCCGATGCGAACTTCCTCGTTCTCGACGAACCGACGAACCACCTCGACATCCAGTCGGTAAATATCCTCATCCAGGCACTGCAGCAGTACGAAGGTACATTTATCGTTGTATCGCACGACCGCTACCTCTTGGACAACGTCGCCAACAAGATATGGTACATTGAGGACCGCCAAATCAAAGTATACCCCGGCACGTACCAAGAGTACGAGGACTGGCAGCAAAAGCGCCTAGCCAAAACGAAAGGGCAAGCTACCCCGAAAAAAAACAAAAAGGAAGCGACTACCCCCCCTGCTATCAAAGCCGACGCGGACCAAGGAAAAAAAAAGGAAATCAGCAAGCTCAACCGCGAATTAGAACAGCTTGAGCAAGAGATTTCCGCCAAAGAAGCCGCGTTAGGAAACCTGGAAAACGAGCTTGCCGACGAGCGTATTTACCAGGATTCGGGCAAACTGGCCAATACCACCGAAGCCTACGACACGCATAAAGCTGCCCTAAGCGAATTGCAACGCGACTGGGACAGGCTGGCCGAACAAATTATGGCGTTGGAATAAACAAAACCAGTAGACTGCCCAAACGAGCTAAGAAACGCACTGACGAGTCCTAGTCCTAACCGCGATTCAGCACGAAGCTCACGTTCACCTATTGTTCTAAATTATAATACCGGGCAACGGCTTGATAGTCGGTAAAATCAATATCCGGCAACGTGCTGCTTGGATTTTGCGTCGCACTAACAACCTCGCTGGCACCGACACGAACAATACGGATCTCGGAATATTCCTCAACCAGCTCCCGAGCTTCGTGTGATTAAAAAGGTGGCTGAAACGTCCCTATACCTAAAATGGTTTAAAATTCAAGAAATCACCCCAACCGCTTGGCCCAATAAAAAAGCCCGATAACCGTAGTTATCAGGCTTTATCGAGTATCCCATGAAGTAGGCTGCGATACGTCGCGTAAGCGTTACGCGTCACGCATTAGAGCTTGCGCTTAACTTCGACTTGCTCGTAGGCTTCAACGATATCACCCACCTTAATGTCGTTGAAGTTATGAATATTCAAACCACATTCGTAGCCCGCCGACACCTCTTTCACGTCGTCTTTGTAGCGTTTCAAGGAAGCGAGCTTGCCGGTGAACACCACTACGCCGTCGCGGATAACGCGGATATCGTGGTTCCGGTTGATCTTCCCATCCAGCACCATACAACCTGCAATGGTACCCACCTTGCTGATTTTGAATGTTTCGCGGATTTCCACGTTGGCCACGATTTTCTCTTCGAATTTCGGTGCCAACATGCCTTCCATTGCCGATTTCAGCTCCTCGATGGCGTCGTAGATAATCGAATACAGTCGAATGTCGATCTGCTCCTGCTCGGCCAGCTTGCGCGCACCAGTAGACGGCCGCACTTGGAAACCGATGATAATTGCGTCCGATGCTGAAGCGAGCAACACGTCCGATTCGGAAATCTGTCCCACCGATTTGTGGATGATATTAACTTGAATTTCTTCGGTCGACAACTGAAGCAGGGAGTCGGACAACGCTTCGATGGAACCGTCCACGTCGCCTTTGACGATAATGTTGAGTTCCTTAAAGTTGCCAATGGCTAAACGGCGACCAATCTCGTCGAGTGTAATGTGTTTCTGCGTACGCATGCCTTGCTCGCGCTGCAGCTGCAGGCGCTGGTTAGCCACTTGGCGTGCGTCTGCCTCACTCTCCATCTCATAAAACTTGTCACCTGCCGTCGGTGCACCGGACATACCCAGAATCTGCACCGGCGTAGACGGCCCTGCTTCATTCACGCGCTGGCCGCGTTCGTTGTTCAATGCTTTCACACGTCCGCTATAGGAACCCGCCAAAATCGGTGACCCTACGCGCAAGGTGCCTGACTGAATCAGAACCGTGGTGACAATTCCGCGCCCTTTATCCAGCTCCGCTTCAATCACGGAGCCTACCGCACGCTTATTCGGATCTGCCTTCAAGTCGAGCAGTTCGGCTTCCAACAAAACCTTCTCAAGCAACTGGTCTACGTTCAAGCCCGTCTTTCCGGATATTTCCTGACTTTGGTACTTGCCACCCCAGTCCTCGACCAGAATATTCATCGCTGACAACTGTTCGCGAATCCGGTCGGCATTCGCCCCTGGCTTGTCAATTTTGGTAAATGCAAACACAATCGGCACACCCGCCGCCTGTGCGTGGTTGATTGCCTCCTTGGTTTGCGGCATCACGCTATCATCCGCTGCAATAACGATAATGGCGATGTCCGTAACCTGCGCACCACGCGCCCGCATCGCGGTAAACGCTTCGTGGCCCGGTGTATCTAAGAACGTGATTTTTTTATTGTTTTCCAGTGTCACCTCATACGCACCAATGTGCTGGGTGATGCCACCAGCCTCGCCAGCGATCACGTTGGCCTTTCGGACATAGTCGAGCAAGGAAGTCTTACCGTGGTCAACGTGTCCCATGACGGTAACAATCGGCGCACGGGGCAACATGTTATCTTCGTTGTCCGGCTCTTCCAGTTCGGTCATTTCCTCATCGTCAGGCCGCACGAACTCGATTTCGTAACCGAATTCATCGGCGACGATGGTGATGGTTTCGGCGTCAAGGCGCTGGTTGATGGAAACGAACAGCCCCAAGCTCATACAAGTCGAAATAACCTGCGTAACGGGGACGCCCATCAGGTT
>CAYUIZ010000022.1:24452-31627 GCA_964444885.1 uncultured Sphingobacteriaceae bacterium
GCCGCCGCGGCCTCTATTATCAAACTTGCCACGTGCTGCTCCTCCGGCTGCCGGCTGGCCTGGGCTACCGCCTCCAGGCCGTTCCTTACGCTTGCGTTTACGCTTCTGGTCGTGCGCACCCGCCGGGTTGGACGATGAAGCCACAGGCTTGTCTGCCTGCGGACGGGTAGGAAGGTCGATACGTCCAACGACGTTCGGCCCGGTCAGGCGTTCGGCTTTTGCTCGGATAACCACTGGCTCGGGCTTCTTGGCCGGTGCCAATTTGATCTCCGGTTCGGGTGCTTTAGCCGCGGGCGCTACCGGAACCTCGGGCTTGGCCGCTGGTTCGGGGGCAATTTCTTGCTGCGCTGGTGGCGCTGGGGTTTCGGCAGGTGCAGGCTCGGGTGCCTCAGGCTGCTTTTCCTCAACGGGAGCAGCAGCAGGTTTTGCCTTCTTGTCTGCGCCACGGTCGCCACGCAGGCTGTCCAGATCAACCTTACCCACGACTTTCATGCCGGGCACGGTAGATTTGCGCACTTCTTCCACGGCAGGCGATGCTTCTGCCTCAGGTTCTTTTTCGGTTTCGACCGGCTGTTCTTTTGGAACAGTAGGAAGCACGCCGGCATTTTTAATCAAAATCTCCTCGCTGTCGTGGTCCCGCTGCGGTCTAGGGGAAGCTGTCTCAGGTACGGTTTCTTCACGACGGATCTTGCCAATCACGATTTGGTTAGCCTCCTCCTTGACGATTTTGTCACCCTGAAACTCGCGCAAGAGCGCATTGTATATCTCACCGTCAAGCTTGTAAGCTGGTTTTGCTTCTACTTCAAAACCACTCTTTACCAAGAAATCGACAGCAGTACCAATACCGATGTTTAACTCTTTCGCTGCTTTAAGTAATGTTATGCTTTTCTTTTCTGACATCTAACGTGTTGTTCCCCTATATGGTTTGCTACAAAAATATGCTTTTTAAAACGGTTTGTCGACAAACTTTTCAAAATCTGCAACGTCCCCGTGACATTCAGGCCGATAGCTCCTCGATTATTCGAATTCGGCGGCCAGTACTTGCAACACTTCCTGGATGGTACTCTCTTCCAAGTCCGTCCGGCGCACAAGGTCGTCCGCACTCAGGGCCAGTACCGATTTAGCCGTATCAAGCCCAACACGCTTGAGTTCATCGATAATCCAGCTTTCGATTTCGTCTGCGAATTCTTCGATATCCACATCCTCCTCCAGTTCATTGGTTTCGCGGTAGACATCGATTTCATAGCCTGTCAGCTTGCCGGCCAGCTTGATGTTGTGGCCACCACGCCCGATGGCCAAAGACACCTGATCGGACTTGAGGTAAACCGCTGCCGTCATCGTCGTGTCGTCTAGCTTGATGGAGCTAATCCGGGCTGGGCTTAGTGCCCGCTGGATATAAAGCGTGCTGTTATTGGTGAAATTAATCACGTCAATATTTTCGTTGCGAAGCTCACGGACAATGCCGTGGATACGCGACCCTTTCATACCCACGCAGGCACCCACCGGGTCAATCCGGTCGTCATACGACTCAACGGCCACTTTCGCACGCTCGCCCGGTTCGCGGACAATCTTGCGAATGGTAATCAGTCCGTCAAAAATCTCCGGAACTTCCAGTTCGAATAGGCGCTGCAAAAATTCGGGTGCCGTACGCGAAATAATAATTTTCGGGTTGCTGTTCTGCATGTCCACTTTGTGGACGACTGCCCGGATGTTGTCGCCTTTTTTGAAATAGTCTGCCGGAATCTGCTCGGACTTCGGCATGATCAGCTCATTACCTTCGTCGTCCAGTACCAGGGTCTCCTTTTTCCAAATTTGGTAAACCTCGCCGGTAATCAGTTCGCCTTCGCGGTCCTTATATTTCTTGAACACCTCGTCTTTCTCCAGTTCAAGGATACGCGATACGAGCGTCTGCCGCGCCGCCAGGATAGCCCGCCGCCCGAAGCTTTCCAGCGTAATTTGCTCGATATGCTCGTCGCCCACCTCCAAATCAGGATCGATTTTCTGGGCGTCGGCCAACTCAATCTCCAGGTCGTCATCCTCCGAAAACTCATCCTCGACTACGACGCGCGTCCGCCAGATCTCCAGGTCTCCGTTGTCTGGGTTGACAATAACATCGACGTTTTCATCCGTGCCATACCGCCTGCGGATCATGCTTCGAAAGACTTCTTCCAGTACGCTAATAACCGTGGGGCGATCGATATTCTTAAACTCTTTAAATTCTTGGAAAGAGTCTATCAGATTAATGTTGTTGCTCATTTTACTTAAATGAAATTAACACTTTACTAGTTGCAATGTTATCAAAAGGGATTTCGGTGGCGGCAGTAACCGCCTTTTTCCCTTTTTCTTTTGTTGTAATTTCTACTACGATATGCTGCGGGGCCACATCCCGCAACGGACCTTCAACCTCACTTCCATCCTGTAGCTTGACCCGTAGCGTCCGCCCGACATTCTTTCGGTATTGCCGTTCGCTGGACAGCGGATAATCCGTGCCTGGCGAGGACACTTCCAGGTTGTAAGCTTTGTCGATCACGTTTTCTTCTTCAAGATGGAAACCGACATGCCGACTAATCGCTACGCAATCCTGTATGCTGATGCCTTGGTCTCCGTCCACAAAGATGAGCAGCTTACCGTCGCCACGCATCTTGACGTCCACGATAAAAAGATCATCGCGGTCCGCTATCTTTTCGGCAACTAATTCCCTTACTCTTGATTTGACTTGTACCATGCCTTATCGTAAACTATTACCCTCTTTGTGTGGCGAAACCAAAAAACCAGCCATGAAAAAAGGGGACCATTTTTGTCCCCTCTCTTCCAAGATATGCAAAAGTACGAAAAAATATAGCAATATCAAACAGCCCGTGATATTTTTTTACGGCATCCGAAAACGTACCACAAGGGGATTAAATAGCGGAAGGCGCCCGGTATAATCCGAGCGCCTTCCGCTTGCATGGCCCTATGTTGTTTCATCTCTTATTTTGGGTCTAGCGCGCGGGCTATCCGGGCAGACAAATCCTGCAAGTGATATTTGCTGAGGGCATCCGACGTGCCGGGCACGGCAGCATTGATGCGTTGTTGCAAGGCCAAGAGCTGGCCGCGGGCGATGCTGCTCACATCGGACGTCGTGGGGTCTATGCGCGGTGCGCTGAATGGGCTGGCCCCTCCCGATGCCGGTGGCGGCGCAACCAACAATCCTTCCAACGTACTGACGTAATGCTTTTGTAGGTTGCGCTTGTGCAGGTCAATGGCCTTTCGGCTACGCAATTCGGCCCATAGGCCTGCGTTTAAATCGTCGAACATATCCGTCACGCGGTACGCTTCGTTGCCCAAGCTGTTTTCCGCTCGCAATAAGTTTTGGATCACGCGGGGTGACACCAAACGCGTGAGGGTCGCGTTTTGCACGCGGCCCAGCAGTTCGGCGGTATTGTCGCCCGTCAGGCTTACGATGTCGTCGCTGAGTATCCAATTAGGCGTCTCGAAGACCTGTTTGTTCAGGAAGTCCATCGCCCCTTGCTGGCGTTGCTTTTCGGTAAAGGCATACACGCTTCCCTCCTCTTCCTGGGTTTTATACGTTTGCTGTATACCGCCTACGTTTTTGACGACATGGCCGGCATAACGGCCAAACTGGGCGAAAACCTGCCCGTACAGCTCAGACAGCCCGGCGTATTGCGCATTGGGCTCCTTCGTCCATTCCTGCAAGTTGGGTACGATACGCTGCAAATTCATGATCCCGTAGGTGCTGGCCAGTACGGCATCATCGCCCAGGTCTTCGTTCTGCGAGCGCGGATCGTCGGGATTGCTTTCATGACCGAACCAGAAAATGGGATCCTGCAGCTTATCCATAAGCCAGGCATTCAGAACGGGTTTTTCCTCATCTGCACTGCTGGCATCCGGAATCATTTTGTATCCCCACTCGATGGCCCATTTGTCGTAATAGTTCACCCGCGGAATCATGTCCTCCTCGGCGATACCATCCCCGGGCTGCGCCACGTAGTTAAACCGCGCGTAATCCATGATGGAAGTGACGTGGCCATGCTCCTTCACCCACTGCGGATCGCGGAGTTTCTCGACGGGGTAAGTCGAGCTGGCACCAAAATTATGGCGAAGGCCTAACGTGTGGCCAACTTCGTGGGCCGACACAAACCGGATCAGTTCGCCCATGAGTTCGTCCTCGAATACCAAACGGCGCGCCCGCTGGTCGTAGGGCCCTGCCTGAATGAAATACCAATTGCGTAGCAAGCTCATCACATTGTGGTACCAGTTGATATGGCTCTCGATAATTTCGCCGCTTCGCGGGTCGTTCACGTGGGGGCCGCTCGCGTTGGGTACGTCCGACGGCTTATACACGATAGCCGAGTACCGTGCATCTTCAATGGACCATTCCGGGTCTTCCTCAGGCGTCGGTGCGCGCCGGCCGATAATCGCATTCTTAAAACCGGCTTGCTCAAAAGCTACCTGCCAGTCGTTGACGCCTTGAATGAGGTAAGGAATCCATTTCTCTGGCGTCGTGGGATCGATGTAAAAAACAATCGGCTTCTTGGGCTCCACCAGTTCGCCCCGGCGGTATTTCTCCATGTCTTCCTCTTTCGGTTCCACGCGCCAGCGCGTGATGAGTGACTGACGCTTCACCCCTTGCGGATTGGCATCAAAATCCGTGTAGTTGACCGTAAAGTAACCAACCCGATTATCGTAATAACGGGGCTGCATGGGCACTTCGGGCAATAGCACGAGGGAGCTGTTAAGTTCCAGCGTCGCCGTTCCGGTTGGTGCGGCTCCTGGACGGGCTGGTGCATTGCTACCCGTCGGCGAGCCCGCCGTCCGGTTATAGGTTTTCACGGTTTTGATTTCCGTATTGATGGGATACGCCCGGACGCTTTCCACATAGGATTTATCAGCCTGAAGCGGACCTAAGCGCAACGCATTCTTGTACGACGGGCTGAAAAACAGAATGTCATTGTCGCCCTCAAGGTAGGACGTGACGTCAAAAATGACGCTATTCCCGTGCTTGCCGAACGCGGCGATGTCGAAACTGTTCGCTATGGGCTGGATATTGGAATTCCGGACAGACAGGTACATGTCCTGGGTGCTGTCGGCACGTTCGGAATGAGAAATACGCCGCAGGAAGACCTTGTTGTTTGGCCCTTTTTCAAACTGAATAACATTGCGATTGATTTGATCGCCTGCAAAGCCCTGGGTACCGGTACGCAGACCCGCACCCGATTTAGAAATACGGTTCACGACCAGTATCTCACGCCCCATAAGGGAATCAGCCAGCTCGAAAAAATACTTGTCGTCCTGGAAATAGACATTGAGCAAACCGGAGTCGATGACCGCCTTTTCATTGATAAAGGCATCGAATTTTTTCGGTTCGGTTTTCCGTGCCGGGCCACCTGCCCGGGCGCCGCTGTCGCGCTTGGTGGTGTCTGTCGTGGCGCTAGCAGCGCTCGGTGCCTGCGCCACGGCGGGCGCGGTTGCGGCTTTGCGCGAAGAGCATCCTGGCGCGGTGTATACCAAAGCCGCGGCGATGCCAGTAAGAAATAGGTATTTTCTAATCATATTGAAGAGTGAATAAGACACGTATTGAAACAACGCCAAAAATAGAGCTTTTCGGAATGCGAAAGCTATTTAACACAGAATTAAGCGTAAAATAGCTGTTGCAATGCCCCCTCGCTAGCGAATCAGCGGATTTTTTTCGTTGGCAAACAGCCGATACACCTGCTTGTCTACCCAAGCGGGCAATAATTTATTCATCCAAACGGCCAATTTGCCTTGACGGGTCATCACGAGCGTCCGTTTGCGTTTGCGTACACCCGTCACGATTCGTTGGGCGACCTCCTCCGCAGACATCATGGTTTGCTCGTCCATGCTGCTTTCACCCTGCTGCTGGCCCGCCTTGTTCAGCGCTGTTTCCCGGATATGGGAAGCTGTAAAACCCGGGCAAGCCAACAGCACATGCAGTCCCGTGTTGAGGTTCTCAACGCGAAGCGATTCGATAAAGCCATTCATCGCAAACTTAGACGCCGAATATCCCGTGCGTCCCGGCAAACCGCGGTAGCCCGCGATGGACGATACGGCTACGACGGATCCGCCAACGGGCGCTAAATGTGGCAGCGCAAACTTGGTGCAATATACCGTTCCCCAGAAATTGACATCCATTAATCGCTTGAGCACCCCCACCTCAACATCCGCAAACAATGCCCGCATGCTTATACCCGCATTGTTGACCAGTACATCGATGCGTCCAAAGGCGCCCATTGCCTGATTGATGAGCTGTTCGCAATCCGATTCGATACTGACATCGCATTGCACGGCGAGCGCGCGCACGCCCTGGCGTTTTTCCAAATCCTGCGCCAGCACGCATAAATCGACATAGCGGCGCGCAGCCAATACGATATTCGCTCCCTGGCTAGCAAAGGCCTCGGCAAGGGCCAACCCAATGCCGGAGGAAGCCCCGGTGATGACTACCGTTTTGTTCTTCAAGTCGTTCAATGGTTTTCGTGTCGTCAAAGGTTTAGGCAATATTGCGTTCGTAGGGTACGCGCGTGGCGATAGACCGTCCTAACGTCACTTCGTCCACATACTCCAGCTCGCCTCCGAAGGCGATACCACGGGCGATAGTGGTGATTGGAATGCCGAAATGCCGCAGCTTCTTATACAGGTAAAAAATGGTCGTATCGCCTTCCATCGTTGCACTCAACGCCAAAATGATCTCCGCACCGCCGCCTTCCTGCAGGCGCGCTATCAGGCTGTCGATCGTCAGATCACTGGGGCCAATTCCGTCCATCGGCGAGATCAGTCCGCCTAGCACATGGTACACGCCATGGAATTGGTTGGTGTTTTCGATGGCCATGACGTCGCGCATGTCTTCGACCACGCAAATCAGGCCGGCGTCGCGTTTGGGTGATGCGCAAATCTCGCATTGCACGTCATCCGATATGTTGTGACAGGTCTTGCAGTGCTTGATTTCCGACTTGAGCCGGGTTAGCGCATCGGCAAACCGGGACACGTCGGCGTCGGGCTGCTTGAGCAAATGCAACACCAGCCGCAGGGCGGTTTTATGACCAACCCCGGGGAGGCGGCCAAACTCGGCAACGGCTTGTTCCAATAACTTGGAGGAGAAATTCATGCCACAAAAATAGCCAAAATTATTTGTTGGAAAACCCTCCGAGTGCACGACG
>CAYUIZ010000023.1:0-1889 GCA_964444885.1 uncultured Sphingobacteriaceae bacterium
ACAGTTGAAAGTTGACAGTTGAAAGTTGACAGTTGACGGTTATTTTTTTAGTGTTGTTTTCGTGGTTTTGACAATGCTGATTAAAAGTTATAGTACTTCGGAACAATCCTTTTTTATAGATTCAAACTCCGCTTCATTCAGGTATTCCGTGTCTTTCAGCAACATCAGCCAATATTCAGTTTCGTTCGCTTCTTTTAAAGCAATACTCATTTTATGGAGAAAGTCTGCTTTTGATTGAGCGTGCTCCGCTTCCTTGATTAACGCGCCGATTGCTGTTCCGCTTCTCAACATTTGTTTGGATATCACAAACTCTTTCTTATCGTGAGAAAGGTGTTTGTATAAATTCACAATTCGTATCGCAAAAGCATAAGATTTAGCCGCAACTACATTTCCATACTTATTTAATTGAAAATTGAAAATGGATAGTTGACAATTAATTTTTCTGATGTTTTCCACTTTCAATTTTTGGTTTAAAATTCATTCGATTAAAAAGTCATTATCCATTCCCAGCAGGGAAATCACACTTAACGATTTCATTAGATTTTGTCATGTTTTTTGTCGGCTACGCAACAAAAACACACGCCAAAATCTTCTGGTCCGTTATTTCTATCCCCCCGGGTTGAAACCCGGGGATAGAAATAGGACATCCCTTCGATGTTCGAGACGTTCTGAAAGCCATTTCCCGACTCAATTGTCCATTGTCCACTATCCATTCTACATTGTCTATTCTCCATTGTCCATTCTCCACTGTCCACTGTCCACTGTCAATTAAACAAAACTTCGCCGTACATGCCGATTTTTAAGTAACCGTCATTCGCTACCCTTACTTTAATCGCATAGACCAGGTTGGCTCTTTCGTCCTTGGTTTGAATGGTTTTGGGAGAAAATTCAGACTTGCTTGAAATCCAGGTAATCGTACCGGGGTATTCCTTGTAGGCATCCTTACCGCCATCAATCCTTACTGTTACCGGTTGTCCTATTTTTATTTCCGGCAGTTGTGTCCCCGTAATGTACGCCCGTAAATCAAGTGTGTCGATGTTGGCTATTTTATAAAGCGGTTTACCAACGGTCTGCATTTCTCCCTGCAAAGCGTAGTTTACCAGTACGGTACCGGTGGTAGGATTTATAACCTGACCTTTATCGATTTGCTCCTGAAGCTGTGCCACCACCTTTTCCATCGGTGCTTTTTCACTCAGTATGCCACGGTTCTGCGTATGGGTATTGTAGATGTTCAGTTTTATCTGTTGTTCAGTTACCGCAATCTGTTTTCGCAACTGGTCTATGGCCGCATTGATGTCGTCCAACTGCTTGCGGGTGGCGGCATCCGCTTTTACCAGATTTTCCGTACGTGTTCTCTCCGTTAACTGTTGTGCCAATTGCGCGTTCTGCACGTCAAGCTGTCGGCGTACCAGTTCTACTTGGTCGTTGGTTGCGGCCGTTTTTTCACTTAATGCGGCAATGCTGGCTTCAGTCTGCTCTTTTTGAAGCGCTACGATCGTCACATCAATCTGCCCAACGTTATCGCCCTGTTCTAACTGGTCGCCCTCCGCGACCCGGTAGGAAAGCAATATTCCATTTTGCTGTGCCGATACGATCGTTTCATTTGCTTCGAAGTTGCCGGACGCATCGTAGTCGATTTTTTGTGTACAGGCACCGAGGAACAATACCGCTAAGGCAATTGACAGTTGACAATTGACAATTGAGGACTGTTGATTGACAATTGAGGATTTTTTCTTGAAAATCGTTGCGCGTATTTTGATCCTATTTTCCATTTTTTATTCTGTTATGGTTGAGTAATTTTTTCACATTGTCCACTGTCCACTGTCCATTCTCCACTGTCCACTGTCCACTGTCCACTGTCAACTGTCCACTGTCAACTGTCCACTGTC
>CAYUIZ010000023.1:1989-31575 GCA_964444885.1 uncultured Sphingobacteriaceae bacterium
ACTGTCCACTGTCCACTGTCCACTGTCAACTGTCCACTGTCAACTGTCCACTGTCCACTGTCAACTGTCAACTGTCCACTGTCAACTGTCCACTGTCAACTGTCAACTTTCAACTGTCCACTGTCAACTGTCCACTGTCCTAATTGCCTAATTTGAATTGTAAGTTATACTGTGCCTGCAACAACTGGATTTGATGAAGGATGAGATTTTGCTTTGCGGCATTTTCACTATTGACTTTCTGGACGTATTCGTGCGTGGTTATGACACCGTTCGCTAATTGTGCTGAAGCAGACTCCGTAATGGCTTCCCTCAAGGCTATCGTTTTATTGTCCTGAATAACCATCTCCGTATATTTTTTTACGTTTTCATCCTGTTGGGCAATATCCATCCGGACGTTACGTATGAAGGTGTCCTTATCGGTATCGGCGATTTGGCTGTTCAGACCATAGATTGCACGCTGGTTCTTTACTGGATATAGACTGCCCAGCGACCAGTTCAGGCGGATGCCCGTGATATAGAAAGCACCGAAGTCATTGGAGAGGGCATTGAGTGTTGGTCGTCCATACGCACCTTGAAAGAATCCTTTTACCGTGGGCAGATAGCTCGATTTCAGTTGTTTGTTCTGTGCTTCGTAGATGTTCTTCCGTAAATCATATAACTTCAGTTCCGGACGGTTTATTTCTGTTGAATGAATAATAGGTTCGGGCTTGACCAATTCAGAAGAAGAAGTGACTTCCTTTCCGATAAAAATGGAGAGCATCTTTAAAAACGCCGAACGATTTCCCTCATAATCTATATTTGTCGATTTTGTGTTTTCCATTTCAGCCTTTAGCTCATATACATCGCTCATATACGCCGTACCATAGATATAGGCGGCTTCGGTTTTTTGCAACTGGGTTTTCAGATTGGCGATTTTTAGGTTGTTTAGCGCCAACTGCGCATCGAGCAAGAAAATGGAAAAGAAAATGGAATTGATCCGGTCGTTGATCGTGTACAGTTCCACTTCAACATGCTGCTTCTGTAATTGGGCATTGGCTTTGGTTATTTCATTCTGATAACGGGTATTTCCGCCGTCGAACAGCAATTGTTCCACTTCGCCCTGAATTCTGTACTGGTCTTTATTGAACGTGGGAAAATCGACATCAAAAGGAAATGAAGCACCCCCAAGCAGGTCGCTGTAGTCGATTACCTGTGACTGGTAGGTAGCTTGCGCGTTTACGTTGAATTGGGGTAAAAATTTCTTGTTGGCATTTTTGATCGTATAGTCCGCAGACTTGGCTAACAAATCCATTTTTTTGACAGCAGGATAGTTTTCCCTGGCTAATTTGTGACATTCTTCCAGTGTAAGCGTTTGGGCATTTGAAATACCTATTGCTAACAGCCAAAAACTCATTGTAAAAAAGACTTTGTTAATCATCTTGTTTAATTGAATATTTTAATCATTTGATTAGTTTATGTGCAAAAAAATTATTTTGCTATCATCATTGCCTTTATCCACAGCGGAATAAGTTTTTTTCGCTCTTGCATTAATGCGTTAAACTGTGTTTCGTTCAACCCGCTAACGCCCTGGATCAACGGTTGTCCGATAAACGGGAAAACAACTAAACTGAGCAGGTTGATCAAAAAATGCAATGGGCTTGGTTCCGTAATTTTTCCTTTGGCTACGGCTTCCTGATGTTGTTTTGCGAATGCAGAGTTCATTACCATTTGTTTGATGGGCAGCTTTTCTAACAGTCCGCCCGAATTGTTACGAATCTCACTCAACATAAAAATCGGAATATTTGGCTCTTTCGTAATAAAGTCTATATAGTGGTGGGTAATCAACACTACCTTCTCTTCCACAGTGCTTTTCTCGTCATTCAATACAGCTGCCAGCAAGTTCCTAAAGCCTGTTACCGTTTCAAGCATGATGATATTGAATAACTTTTCTTTACTGCGGAAATAATAATTGAGCAAAGCAAGGTTGATGCCCGCTTCCTCTGCAATATCCCTCGTGCGTGTAGCGGCATAGCCTTTTTTATAGAATACCACTCGGGCGGCTTCCTTTATCTTTTCTTCCGTTGTGGTGTCTAAGGTTTTTGTTTGTTTGCTTTTTACCATTTTGCATTAACATTCGATTCAAGGACAAATATATAAACAACATTTCGGATTAACCAAATGTTTTAATCATTTGATTAATGTAAGCGTTGTTTTTTTCGGTGGTGCCGACCGATAAATTATCCTACGGGTATCAAATGCCGTAAATCGGGGTCGTTCTTAATCCACTCGTGCGCCCCACGAATTTTCGCAATGCAGAGAAAAGCAGTTCCTCGGCAACTTGTTGGATGGGAGGTTGGGCTGCTTCATGCACCCGTCACGCCGGACTTGATCCGCGGTGTGCCGCTTGGAAGTACGTAAAGCCGTTGCCACAGAAGCGCTCCATAGACGGCAGAAGCTAATGGGAGAGTAATACAGCACGTGGCGGATATTCAAGAACCCAATCGTGCGGTTAGGGGAATTTATCCAAGTAATAGGTTAGGGTGTCTCCGTTTCGGGGTTCCACTACGTTGATAACTTGATATCCGGCAGCCGATATTTGTGCCTGTATCCTGGGGCACTTCGGCCCGCCTTGGATATACGCCCTAAAATATCCTGTGCTGTCTGATTCGAAATGACGCTCATACCCCTTATTGGTAACCCGGATTTCCGCTAAATGAATCGGTTCCTGGGTTTCTCGGTCGACTAATATGCCTACCAAAATTCGCATACAGCTGCAGGAGGACAAAAGAAGGATACTGCCCAAAATCGTTATTGCGCGTAGCTTTCCCATGGTTAAACCACTTGATGGATGATGATAATCGCCAGTATGGAGACCAGTAGCCGAATAATGATGCCTTTGCTGAATGACCTTATGGATGGCCTGGGCTCCCCGGCAGCCAAACATTGGGCATCCTGAATCGATGCCGGCAAAAAAGCGATGGCAATGGCCAAGCAATACAGGCAAAGCTCCCACAGGTATAAGCTGGAAGCGCCGATATGAATATACGCGTCCCAGCCTCTGAATACCATATTTAAAAAGAACGCAGCAGTACCGCCCACGCCGATAATGGATGGCCAGCCACCCAGCCTGTCTTGTTTTAGTGCTTGTTCGAGGCTCGTCGGCGTCTCGGATTCCGTCATGTCGTTGTTTGGTTTGTCTTCCGGTTCTTGCATCATCATAAACGTTGGGTATGCCAACACAGCGAGTATCCCAAAGTTCGGAAAAACACGGATGCCTAACCATCCCCGAAAACCGCTATTTATAGCCACAAAAAAAGCCGCCCCGTATTTCGTGCCATTTATTTCGTATTCTCACGAAATAGTTGGAACTTTATAACAGCAACCAGTGGGTTGACACCTAATTCAGCAATCGCTTAAACTACGGCAATGGCAAAAACGATATTGGTACCTACGGATTTTTCTAGTAACGCACTGATTGCAGCGCATTATGCATTGCGATTGACGCATGATTCGGCGTACAATGTACATATCCTGCATGCCCATTTTCCGCTTAGCCTGGCATTCCGGACCCGACCGCGCAACAAGGTGGAAGAACAGCGTGCCGAAGCGAAGGCCAAGGAAGACCTGCTCCGATTTGTGGAAACGCTCGGCGGGATATCCCATGGGAAGATCAGCCATAGCGTCGTCACGGCCAACTTGGTGGAGGCGGTACAGCAACATATCGCCGACCACCCCGTGAGCCTTGTTGTTATGGGTACGCACGGTGCATCGGGCAAAGGCCAGAATACGATTGGGAGTAGCACGTATGATGTGGTTAAATCCATCACAACCCCGTTGTTGGTCGTTCCCGAAAACACGCTGGACACCGAGCCCCGGCGGGTCGTCTTCTTTACAGACTACCACGAAGGCGACGTCAATACCCTTCGGGGTCTCCAAAATATACTTCACGGCGAAACGGCTGTCCAGTGCACCTTGGTACATATTCTGGATGGGTATAAACAACCAGCCCAAAAGGATTGGCAGCGGATGGATGACTGGAAAGCCCACCTGGAACAAGAAACCGGTTGGGTGGGGCTCGCGACGGAACTGGTGAGCGGAAGCGAGCGTGTTGAGTTGGTCGATCAAATCATCGACACGCTGGATGCGGACCTGACTTTACTCACCTTGGTGGACCGGACTGGCTTTTTCGAACGGCTATTCCACAAAAGCCTGGCCAGGGCAATTGTCCTCAATCCCAAGACACCGGTTCTGCTGACGACTGAATAAAAACAGCGATCGCGCTATCCGGATTGCGCCATATAGTCGTACATGCCGTCCTTGCTTTCCAGCTCGGAATGCCCACCCATCAGGAATTGGTCGACTTTGCGGGCGCATTCGCGGCCTTCGGAAATCGCCCAGACCACCAATGACTGACCCCGACGCATGTCGCCTGCGACGAATACGTTCGGTGTGGAGGATTGGTATGCGCCTTCCGCCGCTTGCACATTCCCACGGCCATCGAGCACCAAGCCCAACTGCTGCAGTAGGCCTTCGTGCTGTGGATGCAGGAATCCCATAGCTAGGCAAACCAATTCGCAAGGGATCTCGCGTTCACTGCCTTCCACCTCGGTAAACTTGACTGGCCTGCCTAAGGCATCGGCCTCCCAAGCCAAGTCGACGACGACCGCGCCCGTGAGATTACCCTCCGCGTCGCCTACAAAGCGCTTGGTCGCAATGGCCCAATTACGTTCACAACCTTCCTCGTGTGAGGTTGTCGTTTTGAGTAGCATGGGATAGGTAGGCCAGGGCATGGCTTGCGTCCGTGCCTGGGGCGGCTGCGGCATCAGCTCAAATTGCGTGACGGATACAGCGCCTTGCCGGTTTGACGTACCCACGCAGTCGGATCCCGTATCGCCGCCGCCAATGACGAGCACATGTTTGCCGGTAGCCAGAATGTCGGCCTCGCTGATAGGGGAGTTGCCCACGCGTTTGTTTTGCTGCTTGAGGAACTCCATCGCAAAATGGACTCCCTTAAGCTCGCGTCCCGGAATGGGTAGGTCGCGGGGGACGGTTGAACCGCCTGCCAGTACTACCGCATCGTATTTCGCCAATTCACTTGCGGGCACGTTGCCGCCGACTTCTGCATTGCACTTGAAGACGACGCCTTCGGCCTCCATAATAGACAAGCGCCTGTCAACGACCCATTTATCCAGTTTAAAATCGGGAATACCGTAGCGCAACAGTCCGCCCGGCTTATCGTCCCGCTCAAAGACTGTCACCGCGTGGCCCGCCTTGGATAATTGGGCCGCAGCAGCCAGGCCAGCCGGCCCGCTTCCTACCACCGCAACCTGCTTGCCGGTTTTCAGATGCGAAGCGTGCGGCTTCACGAAGTCACGCTTGTAAGCGATCTCGATGATATGCTTCTCGATCTCCTCAATGGCTACCGGTGGGCGGTTGATACCGAGCACGCAGGCCGACTCGCAGGGAGCGGGGCAGATGCGTCCGGTAAATTCGGGGAAGTTATTCGTAGAAACCAATATCTGGTAGGCATCTTCCCATTTGCCGCGGTACACCGCCTCGTTGAACTCCGGAATAACGTTGCCCAGTGGACAGCCCGAGTGGCAAAACGGAATACCACAGTCCATGCAACGTGCCGATTGCCGATGGAGTTCTTCGTCGTGATAGAGCTCGACAAATTCGTTATAATTTTTGGTGCGGTCGGGCACCGGTGCCTTGGCTGGCAATACTCGGTCGTATTCTTTAAATCCAGTTGGTTTTCCCATGGTCTTTTCCTTTGTTAAGAAGTGGCTTGGTGTAGTTTCTGACGCAGCACGTTTTTGTATTCCTTGGGGAACACTTTCACAAAACGAGCTCGCTCGGCTTTCCAGCCTTGCAGAATCGACGTAGCCAGCACGCTGTTAGTCAAATGAATGTGTTTTTGAAGCAAGGCGAGGATCGCTGTTTCGTCTTCGGTGTCCAGCGGATCGATGTCGACCATTTCGCAATTGCAGTTGTCGGCAAAGTTGCCGGCTTCGTCATAGATCCACGCGATACCGCCACTCATGCCGGCTGCAAAATTGCGTCCGGTCTGCCCTAAGATGAGCGCGCGCCCGCCGGTCATGTATTCGCAGCCATGGTCGCCCACGCCTTCCACGACCGCCGTAGCGCCGGAGTTGCGCACAGCAAAGCGTTCGCCAGCCTGTCCGCAAACAAAGAGGTAGCCCGAGGTAGCACCATATAACGCCACATTCCCGATGATGATGTTCTCGTGGGGGACAAGCACGCTGTTAGCCGCGGGATAAATCGCGAGTTGGGCACCAGAAAGACCCTTTCCGACATAGTCGTTGGCCTCGCCTGCCAGCTCGAAGGAGAGGCCCTTCGCGGCGAACGCGCCAAAACTCTGTCCGGCCGACCCTTCGAACTTGTAATTGATGGTATTGTCGGGCAATCCGTCACTGCCATATCGTTTAGACACTTCGTTAGACAACAAGGTGCCGATGGTGCGGTCGGTATTCTTGACTGAAAACTGGCCAAATACAGGTGTCTTGCTGTCCAGCGCCTTACGGGCTTGCTTGAGCAGGCCCCAGTCGAGAATCATGTCCATGCCGTGGTCTTGCGATTCGGTCTGGTAGAGCGTCTCGCCGTTGGGGCTATGCGCCACATGGAGAATGCCGGAAAGATCGAGTTTTTCGACTTTCCAGTGGCGGATGTCTTCGCGCTTCTTCAGGAATTGCGCGCGGCCCACCATTTCGTTGATGGTGCGGAAACCGAGCTCGGCCATGGTCTCGCGCAGCTCCTCCACAAGAAAGCGGAACAGGTTAACAATATCCTCGGGCTTGCCGCTAAACAGCTTGCGAAGCTCCGGGTCTTGCGTGGCAACGCCCACGGGGCAGGTGTTGAGGTGGCATTTGCGCATCATGATACAGCCGCCCGCCACCAGCGCCGCCGTGGCTACACCCCATTCCTCGGCACCGAGGAGGGTGGCTATGGCAATATCGCGCCCGGTTTTCAACTGGCCATCCGTTTGCAGAACGACGCGGCTACGCAATCCGTTTTTGACGAGCGTCTGGTGCGATTCGGCAAGCCCCAGTTCCCAAGGCAGGCCTGCGTGTTTGATCGAGCTGATGGGGGACGCGCCGGTACCGCCGTCGTATCCGGCAATCAAGATCACGTCAGCATGGGCTTTGGCGACACCTGCCGCAATGGTACCAACGCCCGCCTTCGAAACCAACTTCACGTTGATACGGGCATCCCGGTTCGCATTTTTGAGGTCGAAAATCAGCTGCGCCAAATCTTCGATCGAATAGATGTCGTGGTGGGGCGGCGGGGAAATCAAACCCACGCCCGGCGTGGAGTGCCTTACTTTGGCGATCCAGTCATCGACCTTATGGCCGGGTAGCTGGCCGCCTTCCCCAGGCTTCGCGCCTTGGGCCATCTTGATTTGCAGTTCGTCGGCTTGCGTAAGGTAATTTGACGTTACCCCAAAGCGGCCCGATGCCACCTGTTTAATCGCAGACCGCATGGAATCACCGTTCGGCAGCGACTGATAGCGGATTTCATCCTCGCCGCCTTCGCCGGTATTGCTTTTACCGCCAATGCGGTTCATCGCGATGGCGAGGGTACTGTGTGCCTCGTGGGAGATCGAGCCGAAAGACATCGCACCCGTCGCAAAACGCTTAAAAATCTGTGCTGCAGGCTCGACTTCTTCAATCGGCACCGACGTGCGGTGGCGGGCAAAATCGAGTAATCCCCGCAAGGTATGCATCCGTTCTTGCTGGTTGTTAATTAATGACGCGTATTTTTTGTACGTATCGTAGTCGCCCGTGCGGCAGGCGTGCTGGAGCAGGTGTACCGTTTGCGGATTGAACAAATGCGCTTCGCCCCGGCGTTTCCATTGGTAGATACCGCCCTCGGGAAGCAAGGCCTTCGCCGTGCGCGAGCTACCGAAGCCACGGTCGTGCTTAGCCAGCACTTCGCGCGCAATATCATCGAGCTGTAAGCCGCCAATGCGCGACACAGATCCACAGAAATAGCGGTCGACTACGGTTTTATCGATTCCTAATACTTCAAAAATCTGGGCCCCGTGATAGGATTGTAGTGTCGATATGCCCATTTTTGAGAATATCTTCAACAATCCCGCACAAACCGCCTTAACATAGTTCTTGGCCAGTTGGGGCCAACTGAGCTCCGTCTCCAGCATGTTCTCCTGCTTCATCGTACGGATGCTAGCTAGAGCCATGTACGGGTTGATGGCGGTAGCGCCAAAGGCCAGTAAGCAGGCAAAATGGTGCACTTCCCAAACGTCGCCCGCTTCGACGACCAAACCGACAGCGCCGCGGTAACCGGAATTAATCAGGTGGTGGTGCACGGCCGACACGGCCAACAGCGATGGAATAGCGGCGTGTTGGGAGTCAATCGCCCGATCAGAAAGAATAAGCACCTCGAACCCGTCCTTGACCGCATCCTCGGCATAGCGGCAAAGGCGCTGCAGGCCATCCTCAAGCGCGCCAGGCTTACCGTTCGCTTGGAAATAGCACTGGAGTGTCTTGGCCTGGAAGATACCGGTGTCTATACTGCGGAGCTTCTCCAGCTCCTTGCTGGTGAGGATGGGATGTTCCAGTGCCACACAATGGCAATGCAGTTTGTCCTCGTCGAGGATATTTCCCGCGTTGCCGATGAAGGTCGCCAAGCTCATAACGAGACGCTCGCGAATCGGGTCGATCGGCGGATTCGTCACTTGGGCGAAGTATTGCTTGAAATAGCTTGACAGGTGCTGGGGATGTTCGGAAAGTACGGCAAGCGGTACGTCTGTCCCCATAGAGCCGATCGGTTCTTTCCCCTCAAGGGCCATGGGCGTGATGATCTTGTCGACGTCTTCGCGCGAATAACCGAATATCTGCTGGTATCTAAAGACCGATTCTTTGGATAAGTACGTAAAGGTTACCCGTGGGTCGGCTAATTCTTCCATCCGGATTTTGTACTGGTTGAGCCAGTCGCCATACGGCTGGCGAGCAACCAACTCGCCTTTGACTTGGTCGTCGGTGACGATTTTGCCTTGCTGCATATCAACCAGGAAAATCTTCCCGGGCTGCTGGCGTCCCTTCTTGACGATCAAACTTTCATCGATGGGCAGTGCGCCGGCTTCGGAAGCGACGATTACACGGTCGTCCGCCGTCACGGCAAAACGCAACGGGCGCAAGCCGTTTCGGTCCAGCATGGCGCCAATGACCTTTCCATCGGTAAAGCACAGCGCGGCAGGTCCGTCCCAAGGCTCCATCAGCGTCGCGTGGTACTCATAGAAAGCCTTTTTTAGCGGATCCATCTGCGTGTTGCCGTCCCACGCTTCGGGCACCATCATGAGCATAACATGGGCGATGCTTCGACCACTATGTAGTAAAAGCTCCGCAATATTGTCTAGGCAAGCCGAATCCGATTGACCTGCGTCCGCCACTGGCAACAGAATATCAAGTTCTTCCGGAGTAAAGTAAGGGGAGGAGAGGGACCGCATGCCGGAGTAAAACCAGTTGAGGTTGCCCGTAAGCGTATTGATCTCACCATTGTGGGCCAGCATACGAAAAGGCTGCGCCAAACGCCATGACGGGAACGTATTGGTCGAAAAACGGGAGTGGACCAGGCCGAAGGCGGATGTAACCCGCTCATCCCGGAGATCAGGGAAATAGCCGCCGACTTGATAGGTCGTCAACTGCCCTTTATATACAATCGTTTTGCAGGACAAAGAGGCAAAATAGACATCATCTTGCGACACAAGGTCGTGCTGGCCTAGTTTCCTGATAACCAAACGGCGCAGGACGTAAAGCTTGCGATCGAAATCCTCCGTATTGGTAATCCCCTCAGGGCGGGACACGAAAAACTGCACGATATCCGGTTCGACGCCTAGTGCCGTAGAACCAATTCCTTCGCGGTTGACAGGCACCTGACGGTACCCCAAAAAACGCATGCCGCGCTCTTCCGCGGCTTCCCGAATGAGCTGACGGAGGGTTCGGTTTTTCGCCTCGTCCTTGTCAATAAACACCATGCCTACACCATAATAGCCGGGCTCAGCCAGCTGTATTCCCAGGGGAATGCACGCTTCCCAAAGGAACTCGTGCGGCAACTGCAGCATAATTCCCGCGCCGTCACCGCTTTCGGGGTCGCAGCCGCACGCTCCCCGGTGTTCCATATTTTCGAGCATAGTTAGTGCGTCGCGCACTTGGCTGTGGGACTTATGCCCTTTGAGGTTCGCCACAAATCCAACGCCGCAGGCATCGCGCTCAAAATCAGCTCGGTAAAGCCCCTCGTTTTGAAAATCTTTATTTGTCATTCTGTTTTGTTAGCTCATTTACGGATTGTAAAATTAGTAATTTTATATTATAAAATTTGCTTTTCTTTAATTTTTCTCATGAAATATTGACGAATAATCATTTTATCATGGTTATTTTAACAATTTATCAATACGTTACAACACTTTAGATAAATGAGACTTATTCCCTAAATTGCCACGGAAATCGCTATGAACGTATAGGATTGGATTTTGACGGTTTTTTGTTAGCTATGCAACAAAAATACGCGCCAAAATCGTCGTCGCCGTCACGCTTCGCGCGGGCCGTTGGCCCCGCGCCATAATAGGGCACCCTCTTCGGGGTAGAGACGTTTAAAAGCGATTTCCCTGCCTAAATTACAACGTAGGCCTACAGACCCAAATCCCAAATCGATGATACCCGACATTACGATTACGCACACCACGATATACCGTTTTTCGATTCCCATGGAACCGTTCGCCATCGCGACGGGCACGATGGACTATGCCCAGAATGTATTGGTGCGCATCCATACGGACAGCGGGCAGACCGGCCTAGGCGAATGTTCCGCTTTCCCGATGATCGTAGGGGAAACGCAAGACACCTGCCTCGTCCTAGCCAAGGAATTTGCCTGCCTGTGGAAAGGCCGGAATCCGCTGGATATCCCGAGCCGCTTGGCGGAGCTCGATGCGTTCATCGCCGGTAACCGGACAATAAAAAGTGCTTTTGACATGGCCCTGCACGACCTGGCGGCCAAACACGCGGGCTTGCCGCTTTACCGCTTCTTGGGTGGGCAACGGCGCGAGATCATGACGGACATCACCCTCGGTATCGGCGCGCCGGAAGATATGGCGATAAAGGCCGCCAAACTAAGGGATAACGGCGCCCGCACGCTGAAAATCAAGGTAGGCAAGGAACCCGAAACCGACATTGCCCGAATCCGCGCCATCCGGGAAGCGGTAGGTCCGGCCGTGGAAATCCGTGTCGATGCGAACCAAGGCTGGACATTCGCGCAGGCGGTTGAAGCGCTGACCGGATTGGCGCACTACGGCATTGAATTTTGCGAACAGCCGATGCGCACGCATAACGACTACCTCTTGCCCGCTTTGCGCCGCCAAGTAGCCGTCCGCATTATGGCTGACGAGTCCGTATATACGCATCACGATGCCGAACGGCTGTGTCGGGAACAGGCCTGCAATTATATCAACATCAAGCTTTCGAAATCGGGCGGGATACAGGAAGCTCTCCGGATACAAAGCACAGCCGCGGTGCACGGCGTCCCGTGCATGATCGGGGGAATGCTGGAAAGCCGGTTGGCCTTAGCCGCCAAGGTCCATTTTGCGTATGCCGCGGACAACGTTCGGTTTTATGACCTCGACACCTGCTTGGTCGGGCACCTCGAAGATCCGGTCATCGGGGGAGCGCAATACGACGGATACCACGTATCGGTCTCCCACGATCCGGGCATCGGCGCGGATGTGAACGAAGCCTTCCTCCGCCAGTGCGAACAATGGGAATTGTGAAGATGGTTTCCCGGCCGACCCCGGCCGCTATCGCCGCTATTCCTGACTAAGTGAGAAACCTCACATTCCTGACTGATAAATGACATGACATCCTAACAAAATAAGCCGTTCCTTTGTTATACAGTGAATGTGAATAAATACAGATAACATATGAAAGATAAGGTAATAATCGTGACGGGAGCTGCCATGGGTTTGGGGTTGGCCGTCGCTGAGGATTTGGCCGCAACAGGCGCCAAACTGGTCCTGGTTGATTATAACAAAGAGGCCTTGGATCAGGCCGTAAAGACGATACGGGCAACGACTCCGGAAGCTTCGCTGATAACCATTCTTGCCGACGTTTCGAAGGAGGCAGACGTGAAAGCATACGTGGACGCCGCCGTGGACAAATTCGGCCGCATCGACGGGCTGTATAATAATGCGGGCATCGAAGGCCGCCAAGCACCACTCGTGGAATACGATCTGGACGTGTTTAAAAAGGTCGTGGACATTAACTTGATGGGCGTGTACTACGGTCTCCGCTATGTCATCCCGGTGATGAAGGAACAAGGCTACGGCCGCATTGTCAACACATCTTCGGTGGGCGGTTTACGGGGCGTACTCAACCAGACACCGTATGTCGCTACGAAGCACGCCGTGGTCGGCCTGACCAAAAACGCAGCCATCGAATACGCTAAGTATGGTGTCCTGACTAACGCCATTTCCCCTGGGGCGATTTTGACGCCGATGGTAGCCGAAGCCTTCAGGCAAGTAAACCCGGCCGACCCGAAAGCTGCCGAAACGGAGTACGCGCAACGCAACCCGACACGCGCGCTAGGCCAGCCAGCAGACGTTGCCAAAGTCGTTTCGTTCCTGCTGAGCGAAGACAACGGGTACGTCAATGGCCAGACCATTGCGATTGACGGTGGCGAATCAAACTTGTACGGAAACTCCTAAGCAGGAACCTCTTCGCGCGCACCGTCTACGAAAAATAGCGGTCACTTTCGTGGTCTAAGCTTATCTTAGGCAGACGAACATGCCATTTTTTGTGTTAAATGTGTGAGACCCCTAGCCCGCAGTCGATCTGCGGGCTTTGGCTTTTTTAGTACGCCGTCTTCCTCCCTCATCGGCGACGCCCAAGCAAAAGCGGCGTACCTTTTGCTGTACTTAAACACGGGCTACACATCCCCGAAAAAGCGAGGCTAGCGTAGCCCACAGGGTACAGTTGCTTTCTTTCGCACGTCTACGGCTACAAGACCCATGTACATTTTTAGAGCGCTCTCACACCGGAACTATCGTTTGCACTACATTGGGCAGGGTATTTCCCTGCTAGGCACCTGGATGCAGCGAATTGCGGTGAGCTGGCTCATTTACCGCCTGACCGATTCAGCGCTGATGCTGGGTTTCGTAGCGTTTATTTCATTGCTCCCCTCACTCGTTCTGTCGCCGTTTATTGGGAGTTTCGTCGACCGCTATCCCAAATACCGCCTGATGCTGATCACGCAGGCGGGCATGATGCTGCAAGCCGGTATTCTGGCGCTCTTGGTCGGCACGGGACACTTCACGGTGACCTGGATTGTGGCGATCAGTTTCGTACAGGGGGTAATTAACGCCTTCGACGTGACCGTCCGACAATCCATTATGGCGCAACTGGTTGACAACAAAGCCGACTTGCCCAACGCCATCGCGCTTAACTCGACCGCCTTCAACATGGCGCGGATGGTCGGTCCGGCAATCGGAGGCATCCTGTTGGCCAATTACGGCGAAGCCGCTTGTTTCACCGTCAATTTTTTGAGCTATTTTGTCGTACTCGGCACGTTGCTCGCTATGCGGCTGCGCGCAGACCCCACGCCCGTTAAAACAGTGAGCAACTGGCAAGGCCTGGTGGATGGCTTTAACTATATCCGGAAGTCTACGCATTTATCGTCGCTGATTATCGTGCTTTCCCTGTCGAGCCTCTTTATTATCCCGTATACGACGTTGTTGCCGGTGGTGGCCAAGGAGATGTTCAACGGCGACGCCACCACGTTCAGCTGGTTTGAGAGCGCCGCAGGGCTGGGCGCGCTTCTCGGCGCCATTTATATGGCGCGGCTGCACCCGACCGCCAATCTTCGATTCCGTGTTATCGCCGCGGCGTTGGTGTTCGGCGCTGGGATTACGGCTTTGTCACTTTCGGCAAAACTACCGCTGGCCCTGCTCTGTATCATGCTGGCCGCCGGTGGCATGATGATTCAGAACGCAAGCATCAACACATACATCCAAACCCACAGCTTGCCAGCCTACCGAGCACGTGCTATCAGCTATTACATCATGGCATTCCAAGGTGTTTTTCCCTTAGGAAGCTTGCTCATCGGCTTCGTGGCACAGACATGGGGCGTCAAAACCACCTTGCTGATTCAAGGGATCATCGGCTTCCTGATCGGCTTGTGTTTCCTTGCCTACGTCTGGCGGACGATAACGAAACGATATGTGCCGACGCCCCGATGAGGAAATGGGCAGACCTTGACGAAACCAGCCCGGGCTCTCCTCGCTGATCCAGTTAAAATATTTTCGTGAAGCCATTGTTGCATATACCAGAAATGTGTAAATTTGATTCATAGCTTCAATCAACGCTAACCCTAAAACCAACCTATTATGAGTTCCCCTAGCAAGTTCTACATGCGCCACATGAACCAAAAGACGAAATATCGTGCGACATGGGTGCCCAACAAGAGACTGGAAATCGGCCAAGTCGGAAAAATCGATAAAGCGGGCGTATTTAGCGTCTTCACTTCGCTGGGCAAGGAAGGTATTCCGGTAGCGATAAGCTCAGACGAAGCATCCGGCGACTTTGACTACACGTCAAACGACACCGTAACGATCCAACCCAAGCTACAGGGCGAAATACCGCTGGCTGGCAGTCCGTTTGCGGAAATCGAGGCGGGGTTCAGCATCGATTTCAAGAGCGATAAGAGCGTGGTTTTTCAGATCGGGGGAGTCAAGACCTACCAACTGACGAATCTATGGGAAATCGAGCAGCAAATATTGCAACGGTATGCGAGCGGAGCGTGGGATAAAGACCTATTGATTATCGCTGAACTAATCGAGGCAGCAGGAGGCACAATCATCATTTCAAACAGCAGCGACGCAGGTATTGACCTGAAAGCAAAGACCGGAATTGGAACAGGAAAGCTTTCGCTGACGGACGTATCGTTGGGGCTGACCGTGGCGCGACAGCGTGGCAGCATAATCAAATACCTGCCGGACAGCACACTCACGCCCCTATACCGCGTTATGGGCATTCGCCATCCGCTTTTCGGCAAACCGGGCATAGGTACCAAGGGCGTCGATCAGCAAATCCAAGAAACGCCCGACAAACTGACTTATCAGGATTTCCACGAGGAGGAAATTGAGTAGGGGCCAAGCCGAATTGAACCCACCATGCCAAAAATTTACGCGCTTCTGGTTGGCATAAACGGCTATGCGTCCAAGCCCTTGCACGGTTGCATCCACGACGTGCAGTCGGTTCGGGCGTACTTGGAATCCGCGTACCCGCCAGACCGGCTGGCAATTCAGGAATTAACGGACGAAACCGTGTGTAAACCCACACGTCAGGGGCTGATCGATGCGTTTGATTGGTTCGCTGACGCCACCGAGGGAGACACCTGTTTGTTCTATTACAGCGGGCACGGGTCCTATGCAGAGGCTCCTGCCGATTTTGCGAACACGAATGGACAGGTACAGTCTTTTGTATGTTTGGATAGCCGGCAACCCGGCGGTATGGACTTGATCGACAAGGAATTAGCCTACCTCATCTGGAAAGTGAACACCCGGGCGTCCGGAGCAAGCTTCGTCGTGATAACCGATTGTTGCCATTCCGGGACAATCACCAAGGCCGGCGAACTGGAAAGCGGCGCAACGGAACGCATGTACCCCGCAGAATCCGGCCATGTGCCTGCGCGTGCTTCGGCATGCCTAGGCTACAACGATTGGGTAGGCGGGCGGCGCGCGTACCGGGAAGAATGGACACCTGACGGCACGCTTCGGGTTAGCGTGGAGCAAGCCCGCCATATCCATGTGGCGGCTTGCGGAGACAGCCAGACCGCCAAGGAACTGGCCATTGGCGGTAAGCATCAAGGTGCCTTCACCCACACCTTATTGCATCACCTCTATGCCTTCGCCGGCCAAATCGGGTACGGCCAACTGCTCGAACAGGTCGCCGCCTCGGTGAAAAACCTGGCAGCCGACCAGCGCCCCCTCATCAATTTCAACGGCGGGCTAGTCCCCGCTGCAGGCTTAAACCAGCGGTTCCTATCCCAACAAGCAACATCCGCCGGCGCACAATACTCGGTATACCGCCATGCCCAATACGGATGGTGCGTCCGTGCGGGCACGGTCGACCAAGTGTTCAAAGGCGATCGAATCGTCGTGCAGGGCGATATCGAGAGCCGGGTGATCGCATCGCCCGCGCCGAATCTGTCGATCCTCCAAAATCGGCTTGAGCTCGAGTCCATCCCGCTGCCAGCCTTTGCAGCCGTTGACCGAAACCCCTCACCGCTCGCGCTAAGGGTTTCCTTTGCGCCCGGCCTGCCGGAGAATGTCCGGAAATCGATCCGCGATGCCTTTGCCCATACCGGTATTCGGAATGTGCAACTCGATGAAGAGAAGTCCGGCACCTATGTCATCCATGTCGATTCGCGGTCGCACGCCTACCTCGCGCTTGCCGGCACCACAACGCCCGTCTTTGCCAGTTCACCCGTTCAGGACGCCTCGGCCGCTCAAATTTTTATCGAGCAAATCAGCCGCCTACAAAATTGGCAATACGTCAAAACTTTAGACAACCCGCGCACCACCCTTGATCCGAGTAGCTATCGGATCGAGCTGTTCGAAATCGATGGGGGAATGCCTTTTGACGAGCAACGTTGGATCGCACACGATCCCGCCCAGCAGCTAATCGACCTGACATACCAAGTGCATGCAGGTGTTTGGACACCTCCCTTAGTGCGCATAGCCGTCACGAACCGGACGGCATCTACATTGTGGGTAAGCCACGCCTATTTGGCTTTTGATTTCGGGATTTCCACGCACTATTTCCGGTTATTGGAGATACCGCCCGGCGAGCGACATTGGCTGACATTTGATTACGCCGGCTCCGTATCCGAATTTATCGCCCTGCAGCTGGAAGACCGATACGTACGATCGGGACATGATCGCATATGCGAATACATCAAGCTATTCCTGAGCACCGGTGACCCGATTTCGACCCACGGACTAACCCAGTCGGGTATCGCTGGCGCCGCAACGCATGACGCAACAGCCAAGTCTCGCGACGACGACTTCCGCTTGGTTTCGTCCGCCCGCCCCAGCTGGCAGGCGGCAACCCTGGGTTTCCGTATCCGACATGGCACCGCGTCGCCATAACTGCGGGAGTTTTTCAGGTCCGGCTTCGTAAGATTTCATCCAAAGCGCTGAGCACGTCCACGGCGATTTTCGTCGCCGATGCCGGATCGGCTATCCGCGCACGGATAGCATCGGGCAGGGGAGGTGTCCCACCGTGAGCCGCAACCATGGCATCGTCAGTCTCCTTCGCCACCCCGCCCGTGGCAGGCAACGGAAAGATGGGCTTTCCTGCTTTCGCGGCGGCTTTCCGTAGCCGTTCGGTTCCGGCATTGCCACCAATTATGATGAGTGCATCTGCCCGTTTAACCGCCTCGTCGTACCAGCTATTCGTGAACGAAAGCCACGGTGAGGGGAGACGTTCCAGCTCCCCAACGGCGTACCGGACAGCCTGGCTGGTTTCGATGACCTGCCGCAGGCGCTCGCGGTCGGAAATCCCCATGGCCGCTAGTTGGCTGGCAAACGCTTTTGCGCCAACTTCATCTACACCGGGCCAGCCGCCTACCATCAATCCGTAACCTTCTTTGGCAAGCTCGATGCCCAACGCCTCTGCCATCCACCGCGTGGATTCCGGCAGTTTTTCCTCACCCGTGCCGGCCAGGAGAATCCATTTGTCTTTAGCGGGCAACGGCCACGAATCTTCAATGCCAAATGTCCACGACTGATGGATATCCATCTCACTGGCGGTTAGCAACCGATAGTACGCACCATCCGTTTCGGTACCCGCAAAAGACTGATATTGATCGGTTTCAGCATTACTTGGGAAATTACGATTCACCACAAACAATTTGAAATAATTCGCCTTCTTGGGCGTGGTCACATTTTCCGAGACACCCGCTTCCGTTCCCAAGTTGGGGAAGAAGTATTCGGAATCGAAATACTTTACGATCTCGGGACCCTCTTCATCCACGGCGTATCCGGGGGTAACTGCAAACGAGAGGTCGGCATTAAACCATACGCCGATGAGATCCAGCGCAGGCGACAGAAAGGGACGCACCCGCACATGGAACCGAACCGACGGGTCTTGGACATGTAGGCAATAGTCAGGAGGAATGGCAAACTGAGTCGTTTCCCGGCCGCGAAATGCATCAAGCGCTTGCCACTCTCCCGATTCAAAGCGGATCTCCACTGTCCCCATGTGACGTGGTTTGCTGGGCTTGGCATGGAGCATGGCCAGCCAAGCGGTGAACTGCGGAAACTGGTTGGGCAGACGATTGCCGCTTGCCGGGAAACCAAATAATATGTCTTTCGACACAGGATGGCGGAGCACGACGCGGGACGCTTCGGTAGACAGTTCGAAATCAGCAACCCCGTCGACCATAGTCAAAAATGGATTGTACTGGATTTGCTCGCGGAGCGCCGAATCCGCGCATGCCCAGCGGGGCACCCGGCCACCGATGGTTTGCAACAAGGTAAGCAGGTGCGCATTGCGTTTAATGGAGTTTAAATTATACGCCTGGCCCACGGTCCGTAACGCCTCTTCGGCGGCTAGCGTCCAGACGCCGTCAACCGCCAAGCGGGTTTGCGTGGTGGATAACAGGGTGTTCAGGATTTCCTGCAGCGCGGTGATATAGGATGCTTCTTGGCGCTCGCCCATGACTTGCTCGTATCGAAGGCGGACGGCGTCATTAATACTCACCCCAGCCGTCATATCCGGTTCCAGCACCCGCAACAACAACTCAAATTGACTGAAAGTCAGTCGGTCGGGAGCTTCCTCGGCAGTAACAGCACCGCGCCTCGGGATGTGTAGAAGCTGGATCGCCATCGCCAATTCCTGCCTACCCAACCCCCAGTTGCCATCGGGCGACAGCACGAATCCGATGTCGGCCACGCCCCAATCCGGATGCGTACTTGGAAAATTGCTTTGCGGTCTCATAACGGCACAATACTAACGCCAGCCTGTTCCAACTCCGGGAAACAAGGCCTGCAATGGGTGAATACCTTGAACTGCAACGCCGTTCCTTGACGTAACGCCTGCAGAAAAAGCGCGGCATCTTTTACCGTGTGCCGCAAAGGTTCGCCAGCAGCTACCGCCAACACGGGTGGACTAACCCGCTTCACCGAAAAGTCATTGGCGGACAACGCGTATAACGCCGCATAAACAGGTTCGTCTGCCCAGCTTCGCAATTCGATATGGAACGGCTTGATCCGGACTTTGCCATCCACAATATCAAAGCATTCCTCAAGCCGGTGGTCCATTGCTTCGGACATCTGTCTTTCCCAGCCTGCAATCACTTCTATGCTTGGCGGACTTTGCAGGTTATTCACGTATTGATAGCGGCTGAAGGCAAGGATAGAATCAACCAGCCCCTTTTCCCCATTCGCCCGCCATTTACACGTTACGTCGCCTTGCCCAGCCGCAAAGAAATGCACGTCAAATTGGTCGCTATCCCGGGCGAATATCCTAAAACGGTTGCCCCGCCCGATATCCGGCGACTCGTAAAACGCGTGCCCGAGCGAATAATTCGGTACCGGAGCGCGCTCCAGCGTACGGACTAGTTCATGCAACGCCGGGTCCGATTCGTAGCCCTCAAGGGAGAAATACACCGGCCGTTCGATGATCGGCTTATAAAGCTGGCGCGGATTGAGCAAGCGTTGGTTTTCGGAGATTTCCAAGCTCTCCCTATCGCGGTCCACGAAACCCCGGACGGCGGGTTTCACCGCGTCGTCCGTGTAGGTCAACACCCCGCTTATAACGGACAACGGTTCAGCATAGTAGCGGAATCCATCATCCAGCATGACCCATTCATGGCGCGCATGCCGATAAGCGATAATAGGGTCTGTCCACGGCCGTACGGCAGCATAACTCAGTGCGATTCGCGATCCGTGGGCAGCATGGGGCACATACACGATAGGTGGCGGCGCCTTTTCGTGCCAGCGGTCCTGATAGGCCATGCTTAACAGCAACTGGAGATCGCGGAAGGAAACGTCCCCGGGATATTCTTCCAGTACCGATGCTAACAATTCGGACAGGTAGCCCGGGGGAGGGTGGGCGCTCTGCCTCGAATTTCCGACAACCTGTGCCGACGCAATGATGACAGCATCGGTGGCGCGCCACGACAGCCAATCCGTTTCCCCGTCAAGCACGAGCACAATCTGTTGTATGGTTGAAAATTCACCAAGCAACTGTGCCAAGGAGTCGGGTGTAAGGCCCTCGCCGTGGCTTTCATCCCCAGCCAGGAATTGCATGCCTGCCTGGCCCCACCCGAACGAACCTGAAAGGCAAATAAACAGGGCATCTTCGGGACGTGCCTGTGACATGACGGACGTGATGCGCGCCATCATTCCAGCATACGTGGCCTTGCGGCCACCTAAAAACTGAACATCCGCCATCGCAGCGGACGGATAGACATCCTTGCCAAACCAACGCGCCAAAGCCTCAGGGCCCTGCCCAGTGTTTCCTCGGCCCTGTAAGAAAGTTTCGCCCGGTGCGATAATGATCGAAAAAACCCTTGTTTTTCCCGACTTCTTTCTTTCCAGCCGATCACGGAATTGCGGCTGGATGGGCAACTCCACGTGGGCTAGCGACTGCCCTAATTCTTCGATAAAACCATTGTCCAACTGATAGTAGAGATCAGATACCTGCTTCGCGTCTACATCAAAGAGATGCGCACGGTTTGCCTGGCTATAGCGGTGCAGATTGACGAAAGCAGCTTGCTCCGTCACTTCGTTTTGGTGAATGGCGAGGCCGATTTGCTGGCCAAGCCGGTCGAGCATGCCATTTAACTGCAATTGGCGATGCGTGTCTGTCTGATCGGACAGTGGATCGAACGTCTGTTGGAAAGCTGCGGCTACTTCGAAAGCCAAAGCTTCGGGTTCCAGATAGGCCAGCGCCGCCCACTGATTGGCTTCGCGGAAAGCTGGCATATTATGCTCGGCCGGCAAATGATTGTCTGCACAGTACTGGTGCAGAAAATGCGCTAATGATTGCAGGCGGTCGTCCGCATACCGCCCGATACCAAAAGACGAAAACCAATGGCCGCTTTTTAGCAGGTATAGCAAGTACGTACGGATCTCCGGAAACATCTCGTACTGCCGATTGGCCACGGGACGCACGAGCGACGACAGGAGGAAATCGCTGACAACGACTGCGCTGACCTTGCGGGCCGCACCATCCTGCATGAACGTATTAAAGTTCAACCAAATCAAATTAGCAAGCCGCGGAGAAAGCACCAGCGGAAAGGCCGCGTGGCAAGCGAAAACCATGTGTTCGAGCCCATATAATTGCCCGTTTTCTCCTGTGCAAAAGCGATGGAAATACGTGTCGACCCGAAGACGGGAGTCGTCACTCAAAACCAGATTGCCAACTTCAATGGGTAACATCTTTCAGGGTGTTAGCATGGGTTTACCTCTCAGTGTTGCAATGGCTTGTTCAATACCGGTACGATCCGCTTCGAACATCGATACCCGGGCTGCAAGCCCACTGGCAGTAGACGCCGCCCAGCGATGCTTCGGCGCTGGATTTACCCACGCCACATAGCCCGTCCGCGTGCGCAGCGCATCGAGGACGTCCAGCCATTCCTGGCGCCGCTGCTCGTCGTATTCGAATCCAAGCGCACCCGCATCGCTATAAATCAGCACCGCAATATCTTTCTTGTTCATTCCCTTTACCATGTCGCAAAGACGAATTTTGGCCGTCCCTATGGCGTTGGAGAAAACATAATCTCCGTCGACATTATCCCATCGTGGCAGGCGTTGGAAATATCCAGCCCGCAAGTCGGCGTGCCGCTTGCTATCGCGCGCCGCGTTGAACAGTTCATCGCCAAAAGACTCGACAGCAACCATGTTGGCTCCTCCGTCCAAAAGCAAAATCAGACGTACATGGTTGTCGACGTGACGCACGTATCGGAGCGTGGAAAAATAGCCTTGTTTCGCCGTCTGGGCGACGGTGCGGGCAATGTCTACTTCAGACGACAATACGCCTGGTCGGTTGTGTTTCAGCGTACGCCAGGCTTGCTGCAGCTGGCGGCCGGCAACCGGATGATAGGCATTCCCAAAATGAAATGGGCTTCGGTTCATTGGCGTGGGCGGTGTTTCGCCGTGCCGCAACTTGAGCAACACGCCCTGCGGAAGCTGCTCCCGGCTTATGGAAAAACCCATCGCAGCGGGCTGCTGGCGTTCTATAGCCCGTTTGTCTTCACTCGGCGCCGGTGCATCCCGAAGCGGGGCAGGGGGCGGGGCGAGGGCATCCTTGGTATCGATTTGACCCGCTTCCCGGCTGGCGCTTTCCGTCGTTCCACGCTGTCCATCCTCGACCTCACCACGCTGGGATGCAACGTCAACCTGAGCGGTTTCCAACGCTTTTAGCCATTCCTCGATAGCCAAGCGCCGCGCGCCCATCAGTTCCCGAAGCATCCCGCGTTGTTCCAGCGATTTGGCCCAAAGGCTTTCCAGCACGAATTGCAACTCCCCAAACGAACGTATCGGATACCGACCGGACGCTACAAGTTCCAATAACGCGTAATACTCGTGCAAACTTGTGCCGAGGAGGGCTTGGTCGCGTGCCAAGCTTTGGTAAAGCGCGTAAAGGAACGGCGGATTCATATGGCGAGGTTAATCAGCTTTCAGAAAGAGTTGCATGCTTTCCAAATCCTTCAAAAGCGCTTGATGGTATACAGGCATCGCTCCTTCTGTCCAAGTGATCGCTTCGCCCGTGGCCTGGAAATGAGCGATAAGCTTTACCCAATCCAGCAGCTCGCTCGTGCTGATATTCTTGGCTCCCGGACTGCCCACGCTGATGCGCTGGCGCAATGCGCGGAACGTGCTGACGGCTTCGTCTACCGTATCGGGCGTGCCGGCGAGCTCGGGAAATTTGGAAACGACAATATCGTGTAGCTTGACTTCCGAAAAATCGATGTAATGGAAGAGGCAACGGCGTAAAAATGCAGGAGGCAGGGGCTTTTCGTCATTGCTCGTGATAATAAACAAGGGCCGACGGGCGCGGTTGGCCCGGACTACAACCGCCTGTCCTTCCGAATCCCGTGCCTCGGGAATCGTAAATTCCATGCGGTCGATTTCCAGTAATAAATCATTGGGAAAGTCGATGTCGGCCTTGTCAATTTCGTCAATCAGGACGATTGGCGGCGCGTTGGCGTCCCTATTCGAGGCTTGGAACGCCCGCCCGATCTGCCCCAGTGCCAAGTACTTGCCGTGGGTATACTGCCCATCTTCGTCGCTATCCAGTTGGATGCGCAGGTCGGTACCGCCCGCCCCAGCGAGGTTGGCATCGCGAAGACGCTGCAGGTGGTCGACGACATACAGTCCGTCCAACGCCTTGCTAGACGATTTGACATTCCATTCGAAGTAGTGCTGGCGGAATCCAGTACCGTGCAGTTCGGCGGCGACCACCTCAGCCAGCCGGCTTTTCCCGCATCCGGGTTCCCCTTTGACTAACAGCGGCCGCTGCAGGATTTGTGCCAGCTGCACGGATTTCACCAGGGCATCCGACGGAAGATAAGGATCGATGCCGTATGCGTCGCTTTGGGCTTTGTTGGTCAAGGCCGTGCCTTGGTAGAGTAGTGCCGCCATGGGAATATAATTGGGTTAAACGCTTTTGGGTTCAAGTATTTCCAGCGCAAGGTCTTCGCAACCGGCGCGCCTGCATATTTCTTTGATGACAGGCGCCGGGTACCTATCCGTCGCCTCCAATACGGCCTGTTGCTGATCCAATACCCGGCTTCGATAAACCGCCTCAAATAGCTGTCGCTGGGCCTTGTCGGGAAAATGATTCACCGTGTTGAGGGTTTGGTAGCACATGCGGAAATCCGTTTCGGCAATCTGGCCCACCTGGGGAATGTGCAGCACCTGCACGGAGGATCCCGGCGGCAAAAACGCGCTGTAATCAAAATCCTCCTGATCAACTACGTGAACAATCAGTTTGTGCGCGGATGCACTACCCTTGGGCAACGAAGCCATAAACTGCGTGAGCGTCTCGAAAAAATACCGCTTGTCCTTGGGCAAGGTCTCGCGCATCGCATCAATCCAAATCTCAACAAAGATGTCCTCGGTTGCCAACACCTCGCCGATATGCGTTTTCAATCCATTCAGGTCCTGCCACCGGATTTGGAAGACCTGCTCGAAAAAGCGCAGTAGCGTCCCCGTATCGTCCGTAAAGGAAATAGGAAGGCCGGACACCACGACCGGGTCTTTGTGCTTGGCCACAAAATTGGCCGAGGTGCGGGCGCGGTAAGCAAGCAGATGCAAACCGCAGTGCGGACGCCCGCTGAAGATGGTGAGCAAACGGTCGGGAAATTCCCAAAATCCATCATCAAAACTCGCGGTTTGGTCGCGGTAGTTGAGGGACATCAGGCTTTTTCGCAAAAGGACGCGCGTTGCTTCCGAGAGTCGGGTGCTCTTCTTGGCTTCCAAGGTGAAAAAACCGTTGTTGGCTACTTCGTGACTGAACTGAAGCCGGCCTGCCGTCAGCTCCTGTCGGCTGGCTTCGGAAAACTCGCGCGTGAGTGACGCAATGACGTCGGTAATCAGCAGGCGCTCGTCTTGATTATGCTGCAGCAGGTGCAGCAAGCGGCTGGTAAACAAACTCGGTTGCCCGGCCAAGCCTGCTTTGGAGTTTTGGTCGGCGCGGCTAGAGGCAATCGCCCACCGGGAAATTCCCTCCCCGCCTGACGCCAAATGGTCTTTGGGATTCGCGATGACGCCGCTGAATATTCGTCCGGATTTGCAGGAATCCGCGATAAGCAGGAAATGGCCCACGCGAAGTGCTTTCACCCAGTTTTCGACCAGGTCGGTGTCGATAACATCTTCGTGCCAGATCGTGGACGGGGAGGTGGCCTGGAGCCCGTGGGGTATCCAGCAACCGACGGTACCGGCACCTTTGGGGATGACGTCGCCATGACCGGAAAAATAGAGAATCAGCTTATTTTTGCGCTGGTTATCGACATCCGAACGGCAGAAGCTGCGGACGCGCGCTTTGATATTGGCTAAGGTAGCTTCGGTGTCTAGGAGCGGGTCGCCGTATAACTCGATATGGTCATAACGCGCACGCAGTACGCTCATTAGCTGCTGGCAATCCAGCTTGCAGTTCCCGAACGGGAAATCCGGAAACAGCGGATTGGCATAGTGATCAATCCCGATGGCGATCACGTATGTTTTTCCGGCGGCCGCAGTAGGAATTCCATACGCCGGCACCGGACCGGCAGCAGGGCCTTTGTCTTGGCTATGTTCGCTAACAGGCATGGTATGTTAGGTTTGGTACAGTACTCGGCTATCCGGGAATCCGTATGGTCAGCTAAAAATACGGAAAATCAAATCAAGAAAAGCAAAATATCGGGCTATTTTTTAAGCAACGTATCCGGCTACGGAACGACAAGCGGCGGGTCGTCGCCGCAAAAAACGGCATATTCCCGCCTGCCTTTCGCACATTTTCCTTACCTTGCATTCCCACATGATGAAGCTATTACTGATTTGGTTATTGCTCCCCTTCGCCGTACACGCAGACGGTATTCCGGCCGACATACAGGCGTACGGCAAAAACAAGGAGATACCGGAATCAATCGCCCCCCAAGTTTTACAGGCGCTTGCGCACTTTCCCGAACTGTTGGACACGGACATTCGGTTCCGGTTTAAGAAAAACCTGCGCGGACCAGTCATGGCCGCCCGTCCGGTCGTCGGCACCATGCTCGGCCACCGTAGCAAACGGGCTTATAACATCCTGATTAACCCCTTTTTCAAACTGGGCCATCTCGAAACTCCCATGGACCACATCCCGGATAGCGTGATGATTGGGTGGATTGGACACGAACTGGGGCACATCATGGATTACGAAACCAAGAGCAGCTGGCAGTTGGCCGGATTTGGCCTGTCGTACTGGATCTCCGACCGCTTTGTCAAACGGGCCGAACGGATTGCGGACACCTATGCGACCAAACACGGATTGGCCGACTATATACTCGCGCATAAGGACTTTGTGCTCACCCATGCCGACCTCCCGGAAGACTATAAACAACGTATCGCGAGGCTCTATCTCTCGCCGGATGACATCGTCGAACTGATCGCGAGACTCGAAAACGAAGACACTGACGAACAGGAGGAAACCATCGAGGAAGCCGAGGAGCTCGAAACCGAAGCCTAGGGGAGACGGAATCAAAAAAGTAAAATAAGGCTTGCAATGTTCAACGCCATTCCATTACTTTGTAATTCAAAGTGCTTTCAATATGGATCACAAGCAACTAGGCGCTGAATTGCATTCCATCCGTTCGCTGATGGAACGCTCAGCCAAATTCATTTCGCTCAGCGGGTTATCCGGTATCCTAGCCGGTTTTTATGCGTTAATGGGAGCGGGGGCAGCCTGTGTTCTCATGTACCGAACCCACGGCCTGTCGTTTTCAGGTGACTATTTACCGAGCACATCGGCCGTCATGTGGCAGTTGACGGGTATTGGGGTGGGGGTACTCGTGGCCGCTGTGGCCACGGCGTTGCTGCTGTCTCGCCGAAAAGCACGCGCACTGGGCCAGCAGGTATGGAATCCCGCCAGCAAGGGCCTGTTGCGTGCGGTAGCTTATCCGTTGGTAACCGGTGGCTTGTTGGCCTTGATTTTCGTGGCACGTGGCTGGTTCGGTTTCGTTGCTCCGGCTTGCCTGATATGCTATGGCTTGGCCTTGGTAGCGGGCAGCCGGTACACCTATGGGCTTGTGGAGTGGCTAGGCTTCATGCAGTTGGCGCTGGGTTTGGTGGCAGCCGCATTCCCCGAATATGGCCTGCTGCTTTGGAGTCTGGGCTTTGGCGTGCTCCATATCATATACGGCTTCATCATGCACATCAGATACGATAGGAGGGAAGGGTAATGCTCGAGCACTTCGACAAGGCGTTTGAGAACCGTGTGCGCCTGCAGGTGATGGCCGTGCTGATGGCGAACGACAGCTACGACTTCAATTCACTCAAGGACCTCCTTGGCGTGACGGATGGAAACCTGGCATCGCATCTTAAAGCGCTGGAAAAATCAGGTTACATCGACGTGCACAAAACTTTTGTCGGGCGCAAGACCAACACGAGCTATACCGCGTCGTCCGAAGGGAAAACAGCATTTGAACGGCATCTAAAAACCTTGGAAGAACTCATCAACCAACAACGAAGCTAATTTTTTTTACGCGTTCACTTTGAAATACAAAGCACTTTTTAAATAAAAATAAAATGAAAGCAAAACCCACATCTTTCTTCGACCGCCTCGTGAACTCGGTCATCGCGAAGCTCGGCATCATGTTCATTCTTGTCCTAATCCTGCTTATTCCGTTATCCTGGGTAATGGACCTCATTGGGGAACGCAGGCTACGCCACGAACAGGTAGGGGAAGAGATCGCCATGAAATGGGGGTGGCAGCAGGTCATCAATGGGCCGGTCATGGCCATACCGGTGGAAGAACGCCAAACCCGGGCGGTTTTGGCGGAAGATGGCACGCGCGAACAGCTAACGGACATTCGCCGGGATTGGATTATCCTCTTGCCCGAGGAGGCCCGTATATCCGGTAGCGTGTCGCCTGAAATCCTCAAACGCGGGATTTACGAATCGGTTGTCTACCTAGCCGACCTCCGGGTCGCGGGGCATTTCGGGGCGCTGGACCTAGGCAAGCTTTCCCTGGAAAACAGCACCGTGAAATGGGATGAAGCCAAGCTGGTATTCGGAATCAGCGACCTCAAAGGGCTTTCAGCATCACCGATGCTGAGCTGGAAGGACAAGCAGGTGGCGTTGTTCACCAACGCTGACCAATCCCTGAGCTTGTTCGAGCAAAACTTAGTTGCCGATATCGTCGTGGACAGCGAAAATGTCTCAGGCACGCCCTTCGACATCCAATTGCAGCTTCGGGGATCCAAGTCACTCAATTTCTTGCCTTTGGCATCCCAAACCCGCATTGACTTGGATGGAAAATGGTCATCGCCCAGCTTCAACGGTGCCTTTTTGCCCGATCAGCGAACGGTAGGGGATACGGCTTTTGCGGCCCAATGGAACATTCCGGGCTTCAGCCGGAAGCAGCCTCAGCAATGGCGCGGCGAGGCCGCGCAACTCTATACGTTCGCTGGCGTGCCGCTCAATGCCGATGCCGCATTCGACCACGATTTTCCCGTACGCGCTAACGAGCGCCACCCCCGTATCGGGGCATCCCTTGCATCGGATGAGGACATGGTGCAAATTAATTTTCTCCCTGAGGCCACTCATTACCAAAAAACAACCCGTGTAGCCAAGTACGGCATTTTGGTGGTGTTGCTCACCTTCGCGTCGCTGTTTTTTGCCGAGATGCGCAACAAGCGGCGCATACACCTGGTCCAGTACGTGCTGATCGGCGCCGCTATGGTGATGTTCTATTCATTGCTGCTGGCCATCAGCGAGCACGTGGGGTTTGACTGGGCCTATGGCATCGCTTCGCTGGCCACGATCGGAGTCATCGCGTCGTTCGTCAAGGCCATCACGCGCCACGTCCAGGCCGCACTGGCGTTAGCAGCGGTTCTTGCACTGAGCTATGGATTCATCTACGTATTGCTGCAACTGAAGGATTTTTCGTTGCTGGTGGGTACCGCAGGGGTATTCGCGATGCTGGTCGCGCTGATGTATTTTTCTACGCAAATCAATTGGCACCGGTTTGAAGAGCGGGGCTCGCGGCTGCCTAGCACGCCATAAAAAAAGCTACGTCGGCATAATAGCCAACGCAGCCTCTTGGCAAACACGCTGCCTATACGTTTTGATAGGCAGCGCGTTTACTTAAAACGTGAATTTAAACGCGAAGCCGAATCGGCCGGGCTCAAAGCTTGAACCGTCATTCAGCACCCACATCGGACGCCAATCGAGGCTTGTTGCCAAAGGAGCGCCCGGAATCTTGAATTCAAGACCCGTGGCTGGGCGGATAAGGAAGTAGGAATCGCGGTCGCGAATGACAGCTTGCGGACCAATGCCGACGAACCACGATAACCCATTGGCGCCGCGGATTTGGTCGTTGTACGAGTACTCCGCACCGATCAGCGTGCGGTTATCGGCAAACAACACCATGGCTTGGCCAGCATTCTGCGCGGAGAAAAAATGCTTGATGTGCGGGCCAGCGTATGTACGGCCATCGCCGAAGTCAACAAAAACGCCCGCGCCGGTCCGGTAGGACTGGGCGGCTGCCTGTTCACTAAGAAACAGGAAACACAAGCTAAATAAAGCGGAAAATAATACAGACTTTTTCATATTCTTCATTTTGATGGTGAAACATAAATTTGATGTTGATACCTACGCAAAAAAAATACCAACATTCGCCAGATATCACTTGTACGAAACAAATCGAAGTGACAACAGACTATTCAACAAGCTATTATTGATACGATATTTATAAAAAACCTATCCAAAATTTAGCTGGGGCATCCCGTTTGTCCTGTCTACTTTCGATCACGCATTCCTATGTAAAAAAAATCAAACGAATGATTTTACATTTGATAATCTGCGCTTTTTTCGTAATTTTGCCCTGCAAA
>CAYUIZ010000024.1:0-31453 GCA_964444885.1 uncultured Sphingobacteriaceae bacterium
TCGAACGTGAACGCTCAAACCCGTGGTTGGTGTTGTCACCGACCACTTTCCCGGGAAATATGTCGTGCACCCCTCCCTCAGAAGTCCACCGAATCGAACGTGAACGCTCAAACCCGTGGTTGGTGTTGTCACCGACCACTTTCCCGGGTCTGGCGGTTGGTCATAAGACACAACCGCAGGTGAGAAGGGAAATATGTCGTGCACCCCTCCCTCAGAAGTCTACCGAATCGAACGTGAACGCTTGATTCGGTTCGGTCTTATACGCGTCCACGTGGGGCGAATACGTTTTCACGGCAATCGTTTTTGCGTGGGTATCGATCGTCACAAGCCGAAGGAACCCATTACCCCCATTTTCGGCGCCCTGCACGCCGGACTGGAAGTTAGCCAGCATCTGGTAAACCTGATTGCCGTGCTTTCCGGTACTGACCAACTGCCCGGTGCCTCCATTTAGTACGTGCCCACTAAATGTCAGCACGACATTCGGATATTGGCTGACCAACTTTTCCCAAATCATCTCCCCGTCGTTGACCGCGTCGTCCCCCGTTTCTTTCCCTACGCCATAATTTTGGGGTACCCACGAGTGCCCGCTCTCGATGTTCATGCGGGTATCGTCCGAATACATATAATCATGCGTGTTGATGATTACCCTGTGATTTGGATGCGACTCGATTACTTCGCCGGCCCAGCGAAGGACGTTGTCGCGCGTGCCAAATTCGAGCGACAGAATCAGCCAGCCCAATCCGCCCGCCGTGAAGGTGTGATAGGTATTGTCCATCTTGCCTTCTTCAAATGCGCCGCCGAAATGAGGCATTTTTTGGTATTTGGCGTACGGCAGGTAACGGTTAAGCAATTCCGTATCCCGTACGCTGGCATTGCCCTTGGGCCCCATGTCGTGGTTGCCAGGCACGAACGTATACGGCACCTTGCCGTCCATCACGGACAAGGCCGCCGTTGCATTTTCCCACTCCTCATCGGAATTGAAATCGGTGATATCGCCTTGGTGCAGCACAAAGGTTATGCTGTCCGCCTGTTGCGCAATCCATTCGGTCTGTGCAAGGAAAATTTCGGGATACGAGTGCGAATACACTTGCGTATCGGGCAATAAAACCAGCGTGAACGGTTTGGGCGGGTTAGAACAACCCGCTACGAGAAGCAACACAAGCGCAAAGGAGGCCCATTTGCTCCTCCGTTCTATCAATGCCGAAATTCGTTGTCGTAATGTGCTATTTATCATCATGTTTCGGATTAATTTATGGTATATTCGTTGCATAAAAGTAAGACAAATATCCGAAGCCCGTTCCACTTTAACGAATTAAGAGCGCGTCCCTTGCTGGCAGGCACGCGACACGGCTCGGCCCGGTAGGCGCCTATGGAGCATCTGCATCGATGAGGAGACTCGCTAAACTAGGTCGTTTTTATTAGTTTTGCCAATGAAGACCCGTATCCATCACCGCCGTTGGCGCCGATAAAAAACACCACATGCACAAAACCACCCTCTTCCTGTTATTCGCGGTCCTGATGGGCATACAGTGTTGTGCCGCCCCCGGCCCTGAGCCTGCCCCACGACCAAATATTATCCTGATTTTAGCGGACGATCTAGGCATCGGCGACGTGGGCGCCTATGGACAACAGCATATTGCCACCCCCCATATCGACCGCTTGGCGTCCGAGGGCATGCGCTTCACCAATTTCTATGCGGGCACAACGGTTTGTGCACCATCGCGCTCGGCATTGCTGACGGGCCAGCACACAGGACATACGTACATCCGCGGCAATAAAGAAATACAGCCCGAGGGACAAGAACCCCTGGCCGACTCCATCGAAACGCTCGCCATGATCCTACAGCAGGCAGGCTACGCCACCGGCGCTTTCGGCAAATGGGGACTGGGTATGGCAGGCACGAGCGGCGACCCCAACCAAAAGGGCTTCGATACCTTCTTCGGGTACATTTGCCAGCGCCAGTCCCACCGTTACTACCCCACGCACCTTTGGGACAACGGCAAAAAAATAGTGCTGGAAGGTAACGATCTAAACCAACAGGTACACTACGCGCCGGAACTCATCCAAGAGCGGACCCTCGCCTTTATCGAAGACCATCAGCGCGAGCCTTTCTTTCTCTTCGTGCCTACCATCCTACCCCATGCCGAACTGGTGGTGCCTAATGACGAGTTTTACCAACGCTACGCGCATGCCTTCGAAGAAACACCCCACCAAGGGGACGACTACGGGCCAAATGCGAGCGTACCGGGATATGCTTCCGTGGCCAAACCCCGCGCCACGCATGCCGCCATGGTCAGCCGATTAGACCATCATGTAGGCGAAATTGTGGCAAAACTCGAAGCGCTCGGCCTGGCCGACAACACGATCATCCTCTTCACCAGCGACAACGGCCCTCATCGTGAAGGCGGTGCCGATCCAGACTTTTTCCAAAGCGCCGGCCCGTTCCGAGGCTACAAGCGCGACCTGTATGAGGGAGGCATCCGCGTGCCGCTCATCGTGCGCTGGCCCGACATCATCGATCCCGGCACGCATTCAGACCACATCGCGGCGTTCTGGGACCTGCTTCCGACCTTTGCCGAACTGGCTGACACCGAAATACCTACCCATACGGACGGGATTTCGGTTGTGCCTACTCTCCGCGGCTCCGGATCGCAACCGGCGCACGAATACCTGTATTGGGAATTCCATGAAGCGGGCGGGCGCCAAGCGGTACGCGCCGGCGACTGGAAACTGATCAAGCAGGGCGTAAAGCAACCCGGACAGCATAGCGTAGCACTCTACGATTTACGCCAAGATCCCGCCGAACAACATGACCTCGCCGCCAGCCACCCGGACGTCGTGCGCCGATTGCTGCAGTATATCAACGAAGCGCACGTGCCGAGCGAGATTTTCCCGCTGCTCCCTCCGACGGAGGACTGACGCCATTTAGGACGTCCGTTTGACAAATTGCCGCCCTTTCCGGTAATAGACCACGTCCAGCATGCGGCGGGGTACGCGCACGCACTCGAGGAGCGTGGGCCGCGGAAGCGTCCGCCTCCCTAGACGGGCGTCAAAGGCCCCCTGAAAATAAAGCTGATCCTTTCGGCTCCGCGCCCGTTTTCCTGAACTTTCGTACGGATGCTTTACAATGGGAATCGGGAAATAGTGCCCCTCCCAGCCGTTGCGGATCAAATCGGAAACGAATATCTCCTCTTCTCCCCGATCGAGTGGCGCGCCTAGGCCAAAACGCTCGTCGAAGCAAATCGCATCGGCTTTCAGCCTAGCGACATTCACGACGATTTCAATAGACGACACCCAATGCTTCAACCGGTTCACCCGATAAGGCTTAGTCGGATAGGCCTTGTAGGGCGGCTCGCCCGCGAGCGTCTGGATCTGGAACAAGGCAAAGTCCGGGCGATGCGTATTGAGGGCATCGAGTAGTTGCTCCATCCCTTCCGGCACGTATGCGACGTCGTCGTCCGCAAGCAATGCATAGGCGGTCTGGCAATGCGCCAAACCGATGTTTCTGCTGACAGCCAAGCCTCGCGTGGCCGATTGCACGACCGTCACGTCTGTCCGGTGCCGCAGGTAATTCGGGAGGACACAGAGCAACGAACCGACTTGCTGGATCACCAGGTAACGAATAGCCGGATGGCGGAAAGCGACGGTCTTTTCCAAACGTTCGACACCCGCTCCTACCGTAGAAATAATAACTGTTAGCATGCTCAAGTCAGGATATGTTCAGGTTCGCGAATCGCAACCGTCGGCTCGGGCAGCAGGTTGCGGTTTTCCAGAAGCGGGCTCCAATGGCGCATCCGGGATAGCACCACCGAATCGTAAAACCGCATGTAAAGCAGATACCAATACGAAAGAACCGATTTATCTTTCAGATACCGATAGTGTTGCCGCCGGATGCGGATAAAGCGCGTAAGCTTGCGGGGAAGTACGAAGCGCTGAAACTCGGCAGAAACCACGTCCCAGTACTGCGCCAGGGAAGCCGCATTCGTGTGTGTGACCCGGTTCTTGCTGTGCCGCCGAACGATGGACCCCGGAAGCGTTACATTCTCCGCGTAGCCGCGTAGCTTATAGGCAATGCGCAGCCACAGTTCGGAATCCTGGTGCAGCGCCAAGCTGGGATTGAACAGTTTAGAAAGTCGCTTGAGCGAGTCGGCGCGGATAATGATACTATTCGTGTCAAAATAGCCATAGCGTTCGGTTAAAAGTGCTGGGAAAAGATAACCCTGGGCGTTGTTGGCAACTTCGTCCATCATGGTGTACTGGGCGTTTCCTGGCTGATAATCGCGCTCCAGCTGGGATGGGCTGACAACGTAGTCGATTTCAGGCTGCTGGGCCAAGATTTCCAACGGATACGCAAACCGGTGTGGCAAATAATAATCATCGGCGTCCAGAAACGCGATGAACTGCTCCCGTGCATGCGCTATACCTAGATTGCGGCTAGCGCCTGCCCCCCGCTGCTGCCGCCCTGGGTGCGTGTGGAGCTCCACGATATCGGGGTGCTCCTTTACCAATGCCTGGCAAATCGCCAAGCAATTGTCGGGCGAACGGTCTTCGACCAGAATGATCTGACGGACTTGGTGGATGCGCAGCGCCGAGCGTACCGCGTCTGCAACAAATTCTTCGGCATTGTACACCGGAATAATAACGGATATCCCCATAGACATTTTTTTTTATAAAGTGAATGAATACAACACAGCATACCACGCGCCATCCCAAGGCCGCGTCATACGTGTATCGCCTAATAAATGTAAAGAGGCAGTTGATTAGATGAACCGAAAACGCGACTCAGAAGCGTGCTTTCGCATAGGACTGCATCCTAGGTATAATACTAAATTTTTAGCACATTACCAAATCCAACGGACGAACCGATACGGAGGCAGGGTCTGCGACCCATGGCAGGGCTGAATACGTTTTCCGGACGAAAAAGTTAGGGATGCAATGGTAGCTTGGCTTTCAGTGCTTTGCGCTTATCTACCCGCCTACGGATAAAGGGATGCAGGAACACCGCGCCGAGGATCAGCAAGGCGCCCACATAAAACCCTGTACTCATTACTTCGGCTTGGCCGAAAAAGACGAAGGCGAGCAACACCCCGTAAATCGGTTCGAGATTGCTGGCTAGCGCCACCCGAAATGCGCTAATCTCACGCATGACGGCGACCGCAGCTACATAAGCACCCGACGTGCAGACTGTCCCCAGGAGCAACAAGTAACCAAAATCCGACGCGGACAACCGCATGCCATCCCGAAAGCCATTGGTCACCAGCAGGTAGACGGATATCCAACAGAATGCGCCCACCATCTCGTAGAAACTGATGATAGAAGGCTCGCTTTTTTTGACCAGCTTGGAGTTGATAATCGCGAAAAAGCAGGCCGTCAGCGCGGCCAGTAAACCCATGACAATGCCCTTGACGTATTGGCTCTCAAACTTGAATATCAAGCATATCCCAATGATAACGACTAGGCCGGTGACTACTTCCATCTTGGAAACGCGCCGTTTGTAAATAATTGGCTCAAACATGGCCGTAAACAGGGTGACGGCAGACAGGCAGACCAAGGCTACGGACACGGTCGACACTTTAATCGACTCGAAGAAAAGGATCCAATGCAAGCCGACCAGCCCGCCCGTGAAAACAAAACGCACGAGGCGCTCGCCGGACACGGCCAACGAGCGGCGCTTGACCATGAAATACAACAGCAAAGACACCGAAGCAATCAGCACGCGATACCACACCAGGTCGATGGCTCCAATGGATATCAGGTTGCCCAATATGCCCGTAAATCCCCATACCACGACGGTGAGGTGCAAAACCAGGAGGTTGCGATTGATCAGCACAGGAAGCATATCAAGCCATTACTTAGGCGCCCGGTAGAGCAGGTATAAGGCCACTAAGCCAAAAAGCATGTTCGGTATCAGCACGGCAATCATGGGCGGCAAGCCACCCTGGAGCGAGAATACGGTCGAAAACTGAATAAATACGATGTAAATAAAGCTTAAACCGATGCCAATCCCCAAGCTTAACCCGATGCCGCCACGCACCTTCTTGGAAGAAAGTGCCACCCCCATGAGCGTCAGCACATACGCGGAAAAAGGGTACACAAAGCGCTTGTATTTCTCGAGCAGCATGTCTGTCATCAGCCCCGTACCGCGCATTCGTTCCTTCTCGATGCGCTCATTGAGCTCGCCCATGCCCATGGCCATGAAAATGTTGTCATACACCTCAAAGTCATGCGGCTGCATATCCAGAATCGTATCCTTGCTCGTACCTTTAATCATTTCTTCATTAAGGCCCTCAATCATCCGGACCGTATAATTTTCGATGCGCCAGTTGTTGTTAATCGAGTCCCAGACAATACGGTCAGCCATCATTTTCTCACGCAATTCGCCTTCCCCGTCAAAGGTTTCCAAAACGAAATTATAACCCACTTGGCGGTCGACGTCGAAGTTATTGATATACACGTAACTATGCTCGTCGATCTGCATGTGCGTCGAACTCTTGGTTCGGTTTTCCACCGGTTTGATATAGACGTTTTCAAAGCCGATCATCAGCTTGTTCGTCCCCGGAATGATAAAGATGTTAAACACGAACGACACGGCGAACAGCACCGTAGCCGCCACCATGTAGGGCCACAGTAGGCGATTAAAACTCATGCCCCCGCTCAGGATAGGTACGATTTCCGTTTGGTCAGCCATCTTCGCGGTGAAAAAGATCACAGCGATGAAGTTAATCAACGGATACAGCATGTTGAGGTAAAACGGCACGAGCCCCGCGTAATATTCAAACACGGTTTTTGACAGGGGCGCCTTGTGCTTGAGCAGGTCGTCCAGCTTCTCGGATATATCGAAAATCACAATAATCACCGCAAAAATCACCATCGTGTACACGAAGGTGCCGAGGTATTTCTTGATGATATATTGGTCGATAATTTTCATTCCGATCGCTTTACAGGCGCTGGTCCAATTGCTTGACCATCTTTTCTTTCCAATCGTAAAACGTGCCCGCCAGTATTTGCGTGCGCGCCTCGCCCACCAGCCACAGGTAAAAATGCAAGTTATGCAGGGACGCAATTTGCGCGCCAAGTATCTCCTGCGAGCGGATGAGATGCCTCAGGTAAGACTTGCTATACACGCGGTCGGCAAGCAAATCACTATCCGCATCGATGGGCGAAAAATCGTATTCCCACTTTTTGTTCCGGATATTGATAATACCGTTTCGGGTGAAAAGCATGCCGTTGCGCGCATTGCGGGTGGGCATTACGCAGTCAAACATATCAATTCCCAAGGCGATATTCTCCAAGATATTCACCGGTGTGCCTACCCCCATCAGGTAGCGTGGTTTATCGCGTGGCAGGATGTTGCAAACGACCTCGGTCATCGCGTACATTTCTTCGGCAGGTTCGCCTACAGACAATCCGCCAATGGCATTTCCGTCGCGCTCAAAACCGGCGATTACCTCGGCCGACTGCTGCCGGAGATCCTTGTAAACCGAGCCCTGCACAATCGGGAACAACGTCTGGTCAAACCCATAGAGCGGCTCCGTTTCGTCAAATCGATCGCAACACCGATTCAGCCAGCGGTGGGTCATGGCTAAGGACCGCTTAGCGTATGCGTAATCGCAGGGATAGGGCGTGCACTCGTCAAAAGCCATAATGATATCCGCACCGATGACGCGCTGCGTATCCATTACGTTTTCTGGCGTGAATAAGTGCTTCGACCCGTCGATGTGTGAGCGGAAGGTGACTCCTTCCTCGCGGATCTTGCGTGCGTCCGAAAGCGAGTACACTTGGTAACCGCCGCTGTCCGTCAAAATCGGCTTCGTCCAGCCGTTAAAGCCGTGCAATCCCCCCGCTTGACGCAATACGTCCAGCCCAGGCCGGAGGTACAGGTGGTAGGTATTGCCCAGGATAATTTGCGCGTTGACGTCCTGCACCAGCTCATGCTGGTGCACGGCTTTGACCGTGCCGGCGGTGCCTACCGGCATGAAAATCGGTGTTTGTATCGTCCCGCGTGCCGTCTCCAGCTCCCCCGCTCGTGCCTTGCTCAACGTATCTTCGGCCTGGAGCCTAAACTTCATGGTATCCTTTTTTTGAATTGGTAGCAAAAATAGCAAAAAACAGCAATTAAACGGCGGCGCGTCAGGGCACTGCGCCGCGGTTCAGACACGATCCGCAACGACGTCAGCTAAAGCGCCTAAGGTGAAACCAACAAGGGGGTAGACATACATGGGAAGTTATGCCAAATAACCACAACGTATCCGTAAAATAGATGGATATACCGTGCGTTATGCGTATGTTTCTGGTGGAATTGGGGTAGGTTCGTAAATTTGGGTGTTATCGCTCAGTGTAAAAAGAACGACCGCACATTTGGCTTGTCCCAACACACGGGCGAACGCTTCGCAAGTCAAAGAGCCTTAATTTTGCAACCGCACGGATTAAAAATGTAAATTTGAACGGCTGCTTAATACTAACCAATGGAATACAGAATTACACATATCGACCGATTACTTGTAGATGATTTTCCGGAAAACTTCATTTTAGATCAGAAACAGGAAATCCCAAACAGGTTTAAATTCAAGTTCAGACTACTTGATGCTGACCGAAACATCTATTTTGAAGATGTAGCCTCAAGAAACGATTCCTTTGAACCATTGGACTTTTTCCGAACCGAATTTGGTTGCACCGATTTGCAATATTTTGAAAATGGGAAATTTGTTACACTTTGATGTATGAAAAAAATTATTGTAACCTGTGCCATTATTGAAAGTGACAATCAAGTGCTTGTAGTTCAAAGAAGTGAAAAAATGAAATTACCCTTAAAGTGGGAATTTCCAGGTGGCAAAATCGAGCAAGGAGAGTCTGAACAAGACTGTTTAAAACGAGAAATTAAGGAAGAATTAAATATTCAAATTGAACTGGTCAAAAAGTTGACCCCTTCACCTTTTTATTATCCAAATATATTTATCGAATTGATTCCGTTTATTGCTAAACAAGTTGGAGGTGAATTAAAATTAAATGAACACGCTGATTTCAAATATTTGGATAAAAGTGAATTGCTAAACTTAGACTGGGCTGAAGCCGATGTTCCTGTTGTAAAAGAATATTTAGGATTATGACTGAAGGTATTTACGAAGAGCTGGTAACGCAATTGGTTACTCAAAAACTTGAAAATATTGATAAAAATGTTTTTTACATCAACAAATCTCAATTAGATAAGGAGGAGGCCACCACCATACTATCAAAGCACTTGGCTCAAACCATAAAAAAAGCCTTGAATATTGTAAAGGGTGAAAATCAACTTGAACTACAAATCAAAATTGCCAACAAAATTATTTTGTTTTTAAAAGATGAATTAAAGAAAGAAGAATTTTATGGGGATTTGATTGAAATTGAGGGTGAAATTTTAAAAGCTGTCTTTTCTAAAGTAGATGCGCATTTTTCTGATATCAACTTGCATTTAAAAGAAATAACACCCTATACTCGTTTAACGCATAGCGAATTGTTTACAGGGGGCAATGTGGGTCTGTCACTGGAAAGTGAGTTGAAAAAAGAGATTTTATCGTCTGACAAAATAGACCTTTTGGTTTCATTCATAAAATTTAAGGGAATAATAATTCTTGAAAGAGAACTTAAAGAGTTTACCAAAAAAGGAGGTCAGCTAAGGGTAATCACTACGACATATATGGGCGCTTCAGATTACAAAGCAATTCAGTTGCTCTCTAAACTTGAAAATACCCAGGTCAAAATTTCTTACAACTCTGGAAATGAAAGACTTCACGCCAAAGCATACTTGTTTAAAAGAAACACGGGATTTGATACAGGTTATATAGGTTCATCCAATTTTTCTCGTTCAGCGCTGACAGACGGATTGGAATGGAATCTTAAAATTACCACAAAAGAGGTTAGTCACATCATCGACAAATTTCAGAAGACCTTTGATTCTTATTGGCAAAGTGATGATTTCGAATTATTCGACGATACCATTCACAAAGAAAAACTGATCCAATCTTTAAATCAGGGTAAGTCTGGAAAAATATCGGATTTAAATCTATCATTTTTTGATATCAAACCATTCCCTTTTCAATCCGAGATATTAGAAAAATTAGAGGTAGAACGTACTGTTCATCACAGGAATAAAAATTTAATTGTTGCTGCCACAGGAACGGGCAAAACAGTAATCTCTGCTTTTGATTATAAAAACTTTAGGACTTCTAACCAATCTGCCAAACTATTATTTATCGCCCATAGAAAGGAAATACTGTTACAATCCTTGACCACTTTTAGGGGTATTTTGAGAGATAATAATTTTGGAGAATTATGGGTAGATGGATTGGTACCGGATAATTTTGAATTTGTATTCGCTTCTGTCCAGACGATCAATAATCGATTAAAAGACTTTCATTTATCGGCCGAATTTTTCGATTATATTGTTATTGATGAATGTCATCACATGACTGCGAATAGCTATCGCGGTATACTCGATTATTTCCAACCCAAAATATTGCTTGGCCTAACTGCAACTCCGGAAAGAATGGACGGAGGTGATATTCAGGAAGATTTTCACAATAAAATCGCGGCAGAAATTCGATTACCCGAAGCTTTAAACAGAAAGCTTTTGTCCCCCTTTCAATACTTCGGCATCACAGATAGTATAGATCTTACTAATGTTGGCTGGGAAAAAGGGCGTTATATTGCCAGTGAATTATCGTCAATCTATACTGCAAATGATAGAAGAGTTAGAGAAATAATAGACGCCCTAGAGAAATACACCAAAGACGTAAATGATGTTCGTGCGCTCGGTTTTTGCGTCACAATAGACCACGCCAGGTATATGGCAGAAAAATTTTGCTTAGCGGGTCTTAAAGCCGACTACCTTACCAGTGCCAATAATCAAAATAGAGATCAAGTCAGAAATCAATTACTCAGTAAGGATATCAATTATCTTTTTGTGGTCGATATTTTTAATGAAGGTGTTGACATACCTGAAATAGACACCGTACTTTTTTTAAGACCTACCGAAAGCTTGACTATTTTTTTGCAGCAGCTCGGTAGAGGATTGAGATTGGCTGAAAATAAGGACTGCCTTACCGTATTAGATTTTGTCGGAAATTCAAGACCTGAATACAATTTTGAAAATAAGTTTCGTGCTTTAATTGGCAAAACAGCAACAACTGTAAAAAAAGAAATAGAAGATAATTTTCCGCACTTACCGCTCGGATGTTCGATTATTTTAGAAAAAAAGGCCAAGCAAACTATTTTAGAAAATATTAGTGCGGCAACATCACTGAACAGAAATCAATTAATTCAGAAAATTCAAAATTTTCAGCATCAATCCACCTTAGAATTGAACCTGAAAAACTTTGTTAGCTTTTATAACATACCCTTGCAAATGATTTATAAACGTGGTGGGTGGAAAAGGTTATGCCACGAGGCCGGGAAGTTGCAGGAATATACCTCAACCAATGAAAGGGAAATAATTCGGGGGATCTCGAGTAAATGGTTGTCAAGTAGTTCAAATAGCTATTTTCAGTTTATATTGAATCTTGCAAAAAAGAACTTCGATGTTTCGATTTCAGAATTCAATGAACAGGAGCAGCAAATGCTCTTAATGTTGCACTATGACATATGGCAGACAGCTGGTGGATTTGACTCTCTCGAACAAAGCATTAAAAACATTGGCGAAAATAAAACACTCGTCGAAGAGATCATTGAGGTACTGGAACTGCTTATCGATCAAATAGATTTTAAGGAAATAGAAATCACATTACCTTATCCGCAACCTTTAAAAGTTCACGCTCGTTATACTAGGGATCAAATTTTGGCTGCTTTTGGTCTAAGTACTTTCCAGCGAAAATCCCCAAGTCGAGAAGGAGTAGCAGAAAATTCAGAATTAAACACGGAGCTACTGTTTATAAATCTGATTAAATCTGAGGAAAACTTCTCTCCAACAACTATGTATGACGACTATGCAATCAATGAAACGCTATTTCATTGGCAAAGTCAAAATTCTGCTGGACCTGATACGCCAAAGGGTATATCGTATATACAACACGAGAATGACAAAAAGAAAATTTTACTGTTTGTTCGAGAGAAAAATAAAGACGAATACGGCAACACGATGGGCTATGTATTTGTGGGTGAAGGATTATTAAAGGATCACTATGGAGCAAAACCAATGAGTATTAAATGGGAACTGAACGAACCTCTGCCGCACTATTTATGGAAAGATGCCGCGAAATTGAGGGTTGGGTAGCATCCCTTGTTTTTATCGCTGGTCTTGCCTTAGCAGACGGTTATGAACAATATAGAGCTAGGCTGCTGGCGCAGAATATTCGTTCATTTCTTCAATTGGCAAGCCGCCGATTAGGCGGCGGTTCTCATAGCCCACGGTTTAAACCGTGGGCTATGAGAACCAATGGGGAACCCAAGCCGTTTCAACGGTTTAACGAGTTAAATGCCATTGAAATATAGAAAGAGTTAATGCAATAAAATTAAATCACCAATGAACAAAAGAATCTTTATGATTTTATCAGTCAGAAGATATTCCAACGATTGAAACTACAAACATTCCTAAAGAGGTTTCCAACGTCATGTTTACAAGCAATTTGATAAACTCCAATTCAACTCTTTTAAGAATTGGTGAGCTTTTAAAGGTTTATTTAAAAGACAATTAACAGCGAATAAATGGAAGAAAACAGATCTCAAATAATCATTTACCAAACGGAAAACGGAGAAACAAAATTAGACGTTCGTTTTCAGGATGAAACCGTTTGGCTTAGCCAAAAATTGATGGCAGAACTGTTCCAAACGTCGGTTCCCAATATCAATATGCACCTCAGAAATATATTTGAAGAAGGCGAATTGGAAGAAAATCGAACTACTAAGGAATTCTTAATAGTTCAACAAGAGGGGATGCGAGAAGTAAAAAGACGGCAAGTTTTTTATAACCTTGATGCTATTATTTCGGTTGGATACTCATAGCCCACGGTTTAAACCGTGGGCTATGAGAACCAATGGAGTCGTATTCATCGCTTAACACCATCAAAAAAACAACCTTCCGGCGGGAGTTGGATGATGGGTTTTTGAAACGAAATGGATTAGGTAATTGATAGGCTGGCTTTTCATACAGCAACTTTCACAGCAGCAGAAATCGCAAACGAACGTTCAAACAGCGTATTGAACTACCCCATAAAAACTGAATAAATAGCAAAACGACAGTTCCGTACTCGGAAAAAAGGTTAACTATACCCCATTATGAAAAAAGCCATCCGCATCATCTGCTATACGCTCGCCATCCTATTGCTGCTTTTCGTCGTGCTTATCCAGCGTATCGATCGCACGCCGTTCCAAGAGACTGCGCACTACGCGGCCTGGAAGGAACAAATGGCTGCCGCCGACCTCCGCGGGGACACGGGCTCCATTCAGGTCAGCTGGGCCGCGCAGAACATCACGCCGCTGACGCCCGGGCCCATGGCCGGCTATGGCAACCGCTGGGGCGCACATTTCGAGGGTGTGCGCGACTCGGTTTACGTCAAAGTTATTGCGGTGAAAACCCCAGCCACCACGCTGTTCCTCGTCGCGGCCGACATGCTGGTCGTACCGCCCAACCTCACCAACCGCCTCGCCTCCTTGCTCCAAGCCGAAGGCATCGGCATCGAGCAGGTACATATCGGCACCACACATACCCACCACAGCCTGGGCGGATGGGGCAAGAAGTTGACCGGCCGGCTATTCGGCGGCAAGTTTGACCCGGAGGTAGAGGAGCGCCTAGCCACGCAATTCCGGGATGCCATCGTACGTTCGCAACAGGACTTCGTCGACGCCGATGCGTTCTACGCCCAAATCGAGAATGAAGATAATGTACGCTTCCGCCTTGATGTCGAGGGTGGCACTGTCGACCCCTGGATTCGGTCCTTGGTTTTCCGCCGGACGGACGGAAAGAGCGCCAAGCTATTGACCTACGCCGCCCATCCCACCACCCTACGGTCCAGACTGTTAGAAATATCGCGGGATTTCCCCGGTATCGTCGTTGATTCACTCGAACGTGGCGAAACGGATTTTGCCCTGTACATGGCGGGTGCAGTGGGCAGTATGGGTGCCCGGGGCGAAGGCGAAAACGCCGCCGAGCGGATGGCCAATATCGGCCAAAGCATTGTGGAGCGCTACCAACACCGCCACACCGAGCCGGCAAGCCATGAGGGGGTAGCGACCGCCTATTGGCCCATCCCACTGCCTGAGCCCACGGCCCGTATCAGCCTAAACCTCGCCCTCCGGCCGTGGGTGTTCCGGACATTTTTTGGCGATTACCCCGCCTACGTCAAGGCCACCAAAATCGGGCACATCCTGATGCTCGGGATGCCCGCCGATTTCTCCGGTGAGATTATGCGCGAGCTGGATCAGTACGCCGACCAAAAAGGCATCGAGCTGATCGTCACCAGCTTCAACGGCGGATACATCGGATATATCACGCCCGATCGGCTATACGACGAAAACCTGTACGAAACGGTGACCATGTCGTGGAACGGATACCAGTCGGGCGGGTACTTCACGCAACTCGCCAAGGACATCATCGACTTGGCCAGCGAAACGGAAGCTGCGCGGGCAACGGCCGCCACGGCCGGGCAAAATTAGACGTGCTGGGTGTTTAGCGGTTGATCAAGGCGATTTCCATGCATGCGGCCAAGGCGGCCGTTTCCGTACGCAGGCGGGAGTCGCCCAAACTCGCCGGCGCGAATCCAGCCGCCAGCGCCAGTTCGATTTCCGCGTTGCTAAAATCCCCCTCCGGACCGATCAGAATCAGGCTACGCCCGCCCTGTCCGACGACCTCACTGAGGTAACGCTTGTCACCCGGCGCGCAATGCGCAATAGCCTTGGCACCTTCATGTGCCCGCGCCACAAACTGGGCATACTTAACCGGCTCGTTGATCGTGGGAAGTTGCGCCTTGAGCGACTGTTTCATCGCCGCCACCACAATCTTGTACAGGCGGTCAAGCTTGACATCCTTGCGCTCGGAGTGGTCGCAGATGATCGGCGTCACTTCATCCACGCCGATTTCCGTCGCCTTCTCGAGAAACCACTCCACACGCTCGATATTTTTCGTCGGGGCTAGGGCAATATGCAGGTGATACGGACGTGAGGGAGCGGGAATGGCTTCCAGGATGTTCAGGACAGTCCGCTTCGGGTGAGCGTCGGCAATCCGAGCCAAATAGCGCGTACCGCGCCCATCTACCAACCCCACTTCGGCCCCTTCGCCTAACCGCAATACGCGCACCGCATGCTTGCTCTCCTGTTCGTCGAGCACGAAAGCCTCGTGGTGGCTTTCGATAGCCGGCGTATAAAAAAGCGGTATCATGTCCTGCGTTAGTCTTCGTCTTCGTCGTCATCCTCCGGCACCACTTCGAGCTTGACAAACTCGATGTTTTGCTGGGTCTTTTTCATCACGATGAAATTATACCCCTTGTGCGTTTTGGTTTCGCCGACGTCCGGGATTTTGTCAAACAGATCGCTCACCAGCCCGGCCAGCGTATCGTAGTCGGTGCTTTCATCAAGATCGTACGGCAGGAATTCGTTGATATCGTGAATATTGGCACTGGCATCCACCATGTATTCGGTTTCGGACAGTTGCTCCACAACGGGTGTTTCCTCGTCGTACTCGTCCTGTATCTCCCCGACCAGTTCCTCTACGATATCCTCGAGGGTGACCATGCCGGCCGTCCCGCCAAATTCATCCAGCACGATCGCGATTTGCAGGCGTCGTTGCTGGAACTCGGCCATCAAATCGTTGATTTTTTTCGTTTCGGGAATGAAGAAAGGCTTCCGGATAATCGGCTTTAGCACCAGCTCCTTGCCTTTCGCCAGAATGGGCAAGAGGTCCTTGGTGTGGATAATGCCGATAATTTGGTCAATGTTATCGTGGTAAATCGGAATCCGCGAGTATCCCTCCCGTGTCACCTTGTCGATCAGCTCATCGGGCGGACAGCTGATTTCTACGGCCGAGATCTTCGTCCGCGGCACCATAATATTCTTGACGATGCGCTCATTGAAATCAAACACGTTTTTGATAAGTTCGTGTTCGGCCAAGTTGAGCGCACCGCTCTCCCTGCCTTGATCCAGCAGGTACTGCAATTCTTCGGAACTGTGGTGCCCCTCGCCCGGGTTGACCCGCAAGCCGGCCAGGCGGAGGAGAAAATTGGCGAAGCCGTTGAGCACCCAAATAATGGGGCGGAAAACGATGTAGAAAAGCCGCAAAGGCAGGGCCACGCTCATGGTCGTGCCCACAGGGCGCTGTATGGCAAGGGACTTGGGTGCCAGCTCGCCAAATACGATGTGCAGCACGGTGATGATGGAAAACGCCAGCACCAAGCCCACATTGCGCATCACCGGTCCGGACAGGTCCACGTTGAACCAGCCGAAAATAACGCTGACCAGCTCCGTCATCACTTCCTCGCCTACCCAGCCTAGCCCCAGTGAGGAGAGCGTGATACCGAGCTGCGTAGCTGCCAGGTAGCCATCAAGGTGGGTGGTGATATGTTTAGCCAAATGGGCCACCCGGCTACCCGTTTTTGCCTGAAGCTCGATCTGGGAAGACCTGACTTTGACAATCGCGAATTCAGCAGCGACAAAAAAACCGTTTGCCGCCACCAAAAACAGCGTCCAAAAAATGTCCAGTGCCATTAAGCGTGGATTAGGTGCGCAATGTCTTTCTGGTAGAGCGCGATGCTATCTTCGATCACTTGATAGGCAAACGCCCGACCATAAAGCTGTTCAATCGTTACGTTTTTGCCTTCCAGCTTCTTGTAGTCCTGAAAAAAACGGACGATTTCTTTCATCGTATGGGGAGGCAATTCGGATAAGTCGTTGAGGTAATTGACAGACATGTCGTTTTTCGCTACCGCAATAATCTTGTCATCCTGCTCACCGTTATCGATCATGTGCATGACGCCGATTACTTTCGCTTCGATGATGCTCATGGGATATACGTCGACCGAGCAGAGCACGAGAATGTCCAAGGGGTCCTTGTCATCGCAATAGGTGCGCGGTATAAACCCATAGTTGGCAGGGTACATGACCGACGAAAACAGTACGCGGTCCAGTTTGATCAGCCCACTCTCTTTGTCGATCTCGTATTTGGCTTTTGATCCTTTCGGAATCTCAATAATTGCATTAACGGCAGACGGGATGTCATCGCCAGGGGACACTTCATGCCAAGGGTGTGATATGCTCATTCGGGGTTACTTAATTTTCCTTTTGCTTTTGGGATGACCTCGCCTTGCGCGCACCGATCCGTTTTCTCACTAAGGCCACGGCAATGGGGCTAAACGCAATCACGATCATCCCAACGATAATAAATTCAATATAATCGCCTAACTGGGGGAAAGCGCGCCCCAGGAAATATCCAGACAGCGTCAGCGTGCCCACCCAGATCAGGGCGCCCAGCAGGTTATAAACGACAAACTTGCGAAAGTTTAGCCGGACAACGCCTGCAAATATAGGGGCAAATGTACGAATAATCGGAACAAAACGGCCGATAATGAGCGCCATGGCGCCGTACTTATGGTAAAACTCCTCGGCCATGACCACGTACTTGCGCCTAAACAGCCAGGAGTCTTTCCGTTTAAAGAGCATGGGCCCGGCCTTCTTCCCAAACCAATAGCCCGTGAAGTTGCCTAAAACCCCCGCGGCGAACAGTCCGGTGCATAACGTGGAGATGTCTACGTCGAGCCCGCCACTGGCACAGAAAAGACCCGCGAGGAACAACAGGTAGTCGCCCGGCAGGAAGAAACCGAAGAACAGCCCCGTTTCGGCAAACACAATAAAGAGAATCAGGTAGAAACCACCGGTTTGGATCAGCTTCTCAGCGTCCAGCAACTGCATAAAGGCATCCCAATACTCTTGCATAATGTAGGGGCTCAACCAGTGAAACAGCAAAACCGCGGAACGGTTTTTTTCGAAATCGGGGGCTGGGGTATGGATATCATGGTGCAGGTGCCAGGCGGTAGCGTGGCGCCATTAGTTTTCCGTGGCATTAACTTGCCGGATAGCTTCGCGAATCAACGCCGCACTCTCGGTAAATTCCTCAGGGCTTAGCTTGAGCTTTTCGCGCTCGAAATTCAAATCGCTTATCGCGTTAATCGGCACCAGGTGGATGTGCGCATGAGCGACCTCCAGGCCCACCACGGCCACGCCGATACGCGCACAGGGATATACCTCCTTGATGCCTTGGGCCACGATTTTGGCGAAAATCCATAAACCCATATACGCATCATCCTGAATGTCGAAAATATAGTCTGTTTCCGCTTTGGGAATCACCAAGACATGGCCCTTCGCAAGGGGGTTGATATCCAGGAAAGCGAGGAAATCGTTACTTTCGGCGACTTTGTAAGCCGGGATTTCTCCCGCTACGATTTTTGAAAATATGGTAGGCATACTGTTTTTAGTTTTGTCCTCCGGAATACAAACTTAGCCAAAGTTAATAAAATATCAATACCGCTGTCAGGGCAGGGTGGTCTGGCAAAACCAGTGGGGCTCGCTATTGTGCCCGCAAAAATGACGCCGAACCTGTCCGGAGGCCGCCGCGGTCGGCCAAGCACCTGGGAAAACATGGATTCCGCCTGCCCCTTCGGCTACCCTGCCGGAGGCTGGCACGGGCGCTAAACGCACAAAAAAACGGGCTCCTTATCGGATACCCGTTTTCTTACGTGTCATCGATAGAGGTGCGGCTATGGCAGCAACCGCACATAACCGACTTGATCGTTTATCTTGATACCTCCAAGATTTCCAGCTCTACCTCGCCCGCCGGCACTTGTATCTGCGCGCGGTCGCCTTTTGACTTGCCCAACAATCCCTGCGCGATAGGCGATTTGACCGATATCTTGCCTGACTTCAAGTCAGCCTCGGTTTCTGATACGAGCTGGTAGGTCATGACATGTCCATTTTTTACATTTCTCAGCTTGACGATCGACAACGCTAACACTTTGGATACGTCCAGCGTCGACTCATCGATGATGCGCGCACTGGCCAATGTGTTCTCTAACTTAGCGATTTTCGATTCGTGGTGCCCTTGGGCTTCCTTAGCCGCTTCGTATTCGGCATTCTCGGAAAGATCACCCTTATCACGCGCTTCGGCGATAGCTTTGGCAATCCTAGCCCGCCCTTCTGTTTTCAGGTATTGCAACTCTTCCCTGAGTTTGTCAAGACCCTCTTGGTTGTAATACGTTACTTCTGCCATAGTAAAACTATTTAAATAAAAATCTCAAAAAAGAAGCAAGACCATGTCGTTGTACGCGACATGGCCTTGCCTATGAATACGAAGATAATGAATTATTTTTTCAAATACAAGAAAAAAATCAATTCGCTTCGCTTCCCGTGCTAGGACGGGTTGTCAACGAACTTATATCCCATCCCCCTGACTGTCTGCAAGTAAGCAGGCTTATCCGGATTAATTTCAATTTTCTTGCGCAGGCGCACGATATGCATATCCAGCGTGCGCGTATTGACGTTTGAGCTGTATCCCCACACCACTTGCATGAGCTCATCGCGGCTGATGACACGGCCGATATTTTGCAGAAAATAGAGCAGTATGCGGTTCTCGAGAATGGTCAGCTCGATCTTGCTGCCGTTGCGCACCAGCGAATGGATATTGGGGTGGTGCTCGGTATCGCCAAAGGCGTACGTATCCGCCGTATTGCGCCCGACAAAGTATTTTACCTTGTTTTCGATCATCGCCACCAGCACATCCATGCTAAACGGCTTGGTGATGTAGTCAGAAACGCCAAAACTGTAGGCATCGATCTTGTCGATATCCTGCGACTTGGCCGTCATCATAATCACCAGCCCTGTGAAGCCGCCGTCACGCAGCTCCCGGCAAATCTCAGGCCCCTGCTTGCCGGGCAGCATCCAGTCGAGCAGGACAATGTCTGGCTTCTGTGCTAACACCAACGGCACGGCCTCGTCGCCGTTTCCTGTCTGGACGACTTGGTAATTTTCGGATTCCAAGCGGTGTGCGACTAAAAACCGAAGGTTTTCGTCGTCTTCAATGACCGCAATCGTTACGTTTTTATACATTTCTTTATCCTCAAGGTTTATGATTTCTGTTAATCCACAGGCAGGGTCATGGTAAAGGTCGTTCCTTTTCCTTCCTGGCTCTCTGCCGTTATCGTGCCCCCCATGGTGTTGACCAGTTCCTTGCAAAACGCCAGCCCTAAGCCTACGCTGCCTTGTTGGTTGTACTGGCTCTGCACCCGGTAGAACTTCTTAAAAATATGGGGCAATTCGCTTTTGGCGATGCCGATTCCCTTGTCTGCAAAATCAAACACGAATTCGCGCTTCACACGCCGCACGGTAATCTGAAGTACTTTGCTATCCTTTCGCGCGTACTTGTAGGCGTTTTCGATCAAATTGCGAAAAATACTGCCCAACAAAACCGGATCCGAATATAACTCCCGATCCACCTTAACATCGTAGCTGATGTCGAAATCGGGGTACTTCAGTTTAACGGCTACCATTATTCTCTCACAAAATTCGTGCAAATCAATATCTTCCCGCTCGATTTTGATGGATTTATTTTCAATCTGGGTAAAAGAGAGCAAGGTATTCATCAAGTTATTGAGCTTATCCGCTTCTTCGTCCAGTATCTTGCCATAGAGCTGCCGCTCCTTGTCGCTGAGCTGTTTGGCCTGGCTGATATTGTTCCCGGCGATCTTGATCACGCTCACGGGCGTCTTAAACTCGTGGGTGAGGTTATTGACAAAGTCATACTGCAGTTTAAACATCCGCTGGTTGACATACAAATTGCGGTAAATGAGGTAGGCAACGACCATCAGCAGGACGTACACGCCGAATATCGCTGCCGACACGGGCCACAGCCTCCGGTTGATCTCCTGGGTAAGAAAAGAACGGCTGGCGCTGAGGTGAATTTTGTAATCGGCCAATGCGCCCGGCAACGGGGCATCCGTGGTCATCAAGTCGAGATTGGCGTCCCAGCGTTCATACACCAGCGGTTGTATATGCACCTCTTGATACAATTCGGGCACCACGTTGGTAATAGACAGCTTGGTGGCGTCGATGAAATACACAATGGCGTCTTGCTCGTAGCGGGCGTCCTCCCGTGCAAATTCCCCGCTCATCAGCTCCTTGTAGATTTTGATGTCGTCCATGCGGGGAATATTGGTATACGAGACCTTGCCGGGACTCACCTCGTAGAAAACGCGGTACAGGTCGTCGGCATCCAAGCCGCGGGTCGTATCCACGCGTTCGATAAAGGCACCAAACTTGACCGCCATGTTATTAAAATCGTCGGACAAGGACAGCATGTAGTGATTTTTGCGGGCATGGGTAAACACCCCCGAGTCGGCGCTGAATTCGTAGGCACCCTTGGGGTAAATCGTCAGCTCATTGGCCGAAAAACCGTAATCAATGTTTTTCTCATTGCTCAGGAGCAGGTCGTAAAACACAATCCGGTTGATGAAGGGATAGGTGGTGAGCAGGCTATCGGCGTAGCTGGCCACACCGGCCGAATCCAAGTAACCCTGGTAGTATGATATTTCGGGAATACTGTTGTTGAAAAAGTGGGTATAAGGCGCTATGCTGGCTTCGAGGATATCCGCTTTTCGCGCCACGAACTCGTGCTCTACGTCATTGACGACCATATTCCTCGCCAAAAAAAAAGCCATGACCAAGGACACGGTAATCAGCACGATAAACGCCACGATGAGCGTGTAGCTCTTGCGATATTGATCGCGCTGTTTAGTCATATCCGTTGTCGGTAATCCTGTTCGCCGCAGGTCCCGGGCCTATTGCCTTTCCTGCCTTGCCACCCGATTATTTTAAATAGGTATCGAAAAATTCCCCTAAGTCGTTATACAACGCCACGCGGTCTTCTTTGCTCCGGAAATAGCGTCCTTCCTCTTCGCGGAGGACATAGGTAATCGGGATGCGCCGCTTCCGCAATTTCTGGACGAACTGGTTGGTTTCGGTCACCGAACTCCACCGGTCGCGCCCACCTTGGGCAAGAAATATAGGAATATTAATCCGATTCGAATGGAAAACGGGGGACATGGACTTGATCAAATCAGAATCCTTCTCGGGATCGCCGATGATCTCGTAGTACATGCGGCGGTAGGGCTGCAGGTGCGGCGGAATCTCGCGCAAGTAGGTGAACAGGTTAGTAAAGCCGGAATACGACGCCGCGCAGGCGTAGCGGTCAGACTTGAACGAGGCCGCTTGCAAGGCGGCATACCCGCCAAACCCCACGCCATAAATACCAATCCGCTTGGGATCCGCAATGCCCTCGGCAATGAGCCAGTCTACACCATCTTCCAAGTCGTCCTGTATTTTGCCACCCCATTCTTTGAAGCCAGCGGTCCAGAACGCCTTGCCATACCCGGTGGAGCCCCGGTAGTTTAGCTGGAAAACGGCATAGCCGCGATCTGCAAAAAATTGGACTTCGGGGTCAAAATGCCAGACATTGCGGTCGCTAGGGCCGTTATGCGGAAATACGATGACCGGCAGGTCGGTGCGCTTGCCGTTTAAAGGCAGGGTCAGGTAGCCTTGCAGCTCCATGCCGTCGCGTGCTTGAAGCGTCACGGGTGTCATCGCCGCCAATTCGCGATCCTTCAGTGCAGGGTTATGGTCAGCCAGTTTGACGAGGTCGTCCTCAACCCTATTGTAGTAATATGTAGCACCGGGGTTTTTGTCCGTAAATGTGGTCACGACAAACCCATTCCGGGCGTCGTCGCGGTCGATAACGGACACCTCAAAACCGGCCAGTTTTCCCGACAAGCGGCTGTACACTTCCTGGGTTTCCTCATCGAGGAAGTGCCGCTGTCGTTTTGACGTGATGAACGCCGCATAGGCCATTTGCCCGCGGTCGTGCTGGTAGCCTGCCGGTTCCAAGTCCACATCGGGGTGGCTGTACAGCACACGGACTTCCTCGCCCTTAGCGACATCGTACTCAGCCAGGGCAAACTTATCGCGGCCCACGTTTGACAGGGCGAAAATCTTGTCCTTGCTGCCTTGCTGGAAGCCGATTGGCCTGACGGCCGATTTAAAGCTGTTGCTGGTGACCACGCTGAAGGTATCCTGTTCGGTCGGCCGATAGAGAATCGTTTCTCGGGCGCTGTCGCTGGCCAATGCCAAGCGCAGCCTGCCGGCGGGATCGGTAAACCAACGGATGATGTTGCCCGTGTTGCGGCCCACTAAGGTACGACCTTGCCCATCGACATTGACGCGATACACGTCAAACACGCCTTCTTCACGATCGTCCAAAGCGAGCAACGCGCTGCCCTCACGTATTCGGTTGGGCGCCACCCAACGCATTCGCGTATTGGGCATGGGCGGCAACAGGCGCGAAGCCTCCGCCGTATTGCGGTCGACGATGTACATCTGAAGCGTATCTGCCGACCACGGCCCTTTGCGGTAAATGATACGGGTGCTATCCCCCCATTGGTATGAGGTGATATCCGTCTCGGATTCAGAGGTCAGGCGCTTCTCCCTGCAACCGTCATCCAAATCGATAAGGTAAACGTTTTTATGGTTCTTGTAGTCGCCTACATAGGCAATGAAACGACCGTCGGGCGATATTTTGAAGTTCGTTTTTTCGGCTCCGGAGAAAAAATCCTCGACCGGCGTGGGCGTCTTAGGACCACCGCATCCGGACAACATGCCGGCACACGCCAATCCCACGCATAGCAACTTGAGTATCAATGATATGTTTCGATAAACACTAACCACACATCAAAAGTCGAAAATTTAGCTGTAATAACACGGCTTGCAACCTTAATTTTACACGAAGACAAAGCGACTATTAATCAGTTAGTTACTTTACTTTTTAAAAACTCAACTACCTTCTCGGGGGCTAGGCTCGAGATATCTCCCTGATTAGCGAAGATCTCCCGGATGATGGTCGACGAGACGTGCGAAAACCCGATTCGACTGATTAAAAATACGGTCTCGACATCCTTAGCCAGGGTTTCATTATTGTGCGCGATCGCCTTCTCAAACTCAAAATCGTTGGTGTTCCGGATACCTCGCAAGATATACGCAGCACCCACTTCACGGCAGAAATCGACGGTCAGCCCCTTGAAATGCACCGCTTCCACTTGGGGCATATCAGCAAAGGTTGATTTCACCACGGCCAAGCGTTCGTCGTGCGACAGCAATCCCGTTTTGGCGTGATTGACGCCGATGGCAACATACACCTTATCAAAAAGGGATAGGGCGCGCTCCACGATATCCACGTGAGCGTTGGTAATGGGGTCAAACGACCCAGGAAAAACGGCTATCTTCATATTCCGAATTGTTACGATCCATACTCCCCTCCCGCCGTCCGTCAGTCTTGCCGATAGAACGAAAACGAGGAAGACCCGTACTTGCGGGTTTCCTGCCAAGCCGGATGCGGAGCCAGTTTGCGCGTGGTCGGATGCTCAACGATGAGCAAGCCCGCCGGCACCAACAACCCAGCCTGCAGCACCATCGCCGGCAATTGCGGCAGCAGAGACCAGTCATACGGTGGATCGGCAAAGACCAGCCCGAATTTCTCGGTTGGGCGGCCGATAAAGCGCACTGCGTCTGCTTTGACGGCTTCCACGCCAGCCAGATCCAGCGCCTTAGCCGTCTCTTTCACAAACTTAGCGCATTTGCCGTATTGATCCACTGCCAATACCCGCGCGGCACCCCGCGAGGCAAACTCCAACGTAATGTTTCCCGTGCCGGCAAACAAGTCGAGCACAGACAGCCCTTCAAAATCGATCTGGTTTTGCAAGATATTAAAAAGCGCCTCCTTAGCCAAATCCGTCGTAGGCCGCACCGGCAGATTGGAAGGCGGACGCAACCGCAGGCCTTTGTGCTTACCGCCTATAATTCGCATGCGTGCAACCCCATTACGGCTAAGTACCGATGCTGATGCCGCTCTAACTCGGCAGGAATCCTCACCTTCGACAAGCGTGTCGCATCGGCAAATTCAATCTGGTCAGTATACTTGCCCAAGACCCGGTGAAACGCGTCTTGCGCGTCAATATCGCCCGATAACAGGCATTGCAGGTTGTCCCACGAAAGCGCCAAACCCCGCACGGTATGCAAGAGGTGGTAGTTAAAATCATTTTCGTCGGCTACTTCAAAGGTATTGCAAAACAAAAACTGGCCTTGCGCGAAACAATACAACGTCAGCCTCGACTCGCACACATCAATACCGAGGTAGGCACCTTGCTTTTTGCCCAGCTTGCTTCCGGCCACTTGCAGGAGCACACTGGTATCCGGCACAAAACGCGCATGGGGAAAATACGTGGCCAAGCGATGGTAGGCCAGCGGTTCGACGGCATACACCTGACGCACACCAATGGAAGGAATCGGAGCGACGGCTACCCGTTCAGCGGATAACCCGGGCGCAATCGCGGCCGCGTAGTGAGCCAAATGGCTTTCGTCATACACGTCGTCCGGCACGAACGTAAAGGCATGTTGGGGACAAGCCACCCGCACGCGGGCGAAGGGTGCTTCCAGTACATCCGCGGCTTGGGCATGTAGCTGATCGAGATCAAACGTGGTCAGCAACAGCAGGTTACCCTCCTCATCGACCACGCCCAACACGTGGTCTTTTTTGCCCGTCTGGACCAGTAGCGAATAACTGCCTAAATTCTGGATATCAAATGTAGGGGAAGTATAGTCCATGCTATTAAAGATCGTGGTGCATGGCAAAAGTACCGCTTTGCAACTGATATGACAAACCTTTTGGATAACTTTGGCGATGCTCACCGGTGAACGGATCCGCAGTTACTTTCCCCTGACGCCAACCGGGCAACAGGAAAATGCCTTCGTGGCGTTAGGCCGTTTCTTTTCGGATTTCGGGCCGAGCCGCTGCTTCGTGATGCGTGGCTATGCGGGCACGGGCAAGACGACGCTGGTGGGCACGGTGGTTCGCTTGTTGCCTAGCCTGTCGCTGCGTTCGGTTTTGCTGGCCCCAACCGGCCGGGCCGCCAAGGTTATGTCGCGATACGCCAACAAACCGGCGCATACCATCCACAAAAAGATTTACCGCAAAAAAGTAGCCTTGTCGATGGACGCCGCTTTCGGCCTTGCGCCCAATCCGCATACGAACACCTTGTTCATTGTGGATGAAGCGTCGATGATCGCGAATGAGCGCTCTTTTTTTGGCAGCAAGGGCCTGCTGGACGACCTCATGGCGTATATCCGAAATGGCGAAAACTGCGCCGTGATGTTTGTGGGCGACACGGCCCAGCTCCCACCGGTCGGCATGGCCCAGAGCCCCGCGCTGGACGCCAAATACCTCGAGGCGGCTTACGGGCTGACGGCATACGGCATCGAAATGACCGACGTGGTGCGTCAGGAGCAGCATTCCGGTATCCTGGCCAACGCCACCAGCGTACGCCAACTGATCCAGCGTGCCACGACCGGGTCCGAAAGCCCTGGCTTTCCCCGCTTGCGCACGGCGGGCTACCGCGATGTCTTCCGGATGACGGGCCAACGGCTGATCGACGGGCTCAACTATGCCTACGACACCTACGGGATGGACAACAGCCTCGTCATTTGCCGGTCGAACAAAAATGCCAACCTATACAACCAGCATATCCGCAATACCATCCTCTACCGCGAGGAAGAGCTCACGGGTGGCGACTACGTGATGGTGGTGCGCAATAATTACCATTGGCTGGCGCTGGAAACCGAACGCGACGGCTTTATTGCCAACGGGGACACCGCGCTGGTGCGCCGGGTACGCAACGTGCATGAGCAGCACGGCTTCCGTTTTGCCGATGTGACCCTGGAATTTGCCGACATGGAAGGCATGGAGCCCATCGCTTGCCGTGTCATCCTCGACAGCCTGCACAGCGAGTCCGCCCAGTTGGCCGACGAAGACCAACAACGCCTGTACGACTCCGTGATGGAAGATTACCTGCACATACCGGATAAACGGGAACGGATCGCCGCGCTCAAAGCCGACCCCTATTTCAATGCCTTGCAAATCAAATTCGCGATGGCTGTCACCTGCCATAAAGCCCAGGGCGGCCAGTGGGACATTGTCTTCGTAGACCAAGGCTACCTCAACGACGACATGCTGGACACCGAATTTCTCCGCTGGCTCTACACCGCCTCGACGCGCGCCGTCAAGGAGCTGTATTTCGTCAATTTCAGCGACTCCTTCTTCGCCTCTTAACGGTCCAAGCGGTGCGGCGTGCCCGCAGGCCGAATGGGTTGCCTGCATTGTAACGCATTTTCTACATCGCTGCAGAAACAAGCCAACACAAGCACACAAACTACTTGTCTTCAATAAATTAACAGGAAAAACCACCAACAAAAGTGCTGTCTTCTGCTGGGCATCACGGGCTTGCCGGACAATGCGCAAACAACTTGTTAGTTTGTTTTGTAGTTTAGAAGCTATGTACCTCCGGACGCCATACGGAATTCCCTGCGGGCCAGCACGACCAGTGTCTTGGCGGGGCACCGTGTTTTTTATAAACAACGTGAAGCCAGCCATACCCATTCCCTAATCCATCACTTAACCAATTTTGCAAAACCAACCGGATGAACGAAGCTGAAAAATTTGACTACTTGACCTCCGATTCCCCTGCGGACGCCAGGAAGACGGCACACGAACGGCCTGCCGACCATCCGCACGAACCCAAACCGGCCCTGTCTGTTTTTGACGCCATCGTGGTTATCATCGGCATCGTGGTTGGCGCGGGCATATTCCGTACGCCGTCCATCGTGGCAGCCAATACCGGAAGCTGGGAACTGTTCCTCTCGGCTTGGGTGCTCGGCGGGGTGGTTTCGCTTATCGGCGCGATGTGCTATGCCGAGCTCAGCACGACCTTCCCCAACACCGGGGGCGACTATCACTTCCTGCACCGGGCATTCGGACGGCGCTTTTCCTTTCTCTTCGCTTGGGCGCGGATGGCGATTATACAAACGGGGTCTATCGCGTTGCTGGCCTTTATCGTCGGCGATTACATGAGCGAGCTTTATTCCGTCGGGCCTTACTCGTCGCCCCTGTATGCCAGCATTGTGGTGATCTCACTGACCATCATCAACATCATCGGCATCCACCTGGGCACGGGCGTGCAAAAAACACTCGTTGGCCTGCAATTTCTAGGTTTGTTTATTTTGCTCGTAGTAGGCTTCTTCTTCGCCCCTTCCGGAACCGTAGCTCCCGTGCCGCGCATCCTCGACGACCCTTCGTTTTCCCCAGCCTTGGGCGGATCCATGATTATGGTGTTGCTGACGTTCGGCGGCTGGAACGAGGCCGGATACATTTCGGCGGAGATGCGTGGCGGCCCTAGAAAAATGGCGACGGTGATGATTGGAAGCATCCTCATCATCACGGCTATTTACTTGCTGATCAACCTTGCTTTTCTCAATGTGCTGGGCATCGACGGTATTGCAGCCTCTGACGCTGTCGGGGTCGACGTGATGCGGGCTACAGTAGGCGAAACGGGCGTATTTTTCATTGGTGTGCTGGTGATGCTAGCTGCGCTGACATCGACAAATGCGACGATCTTTACCGGTGCACGCACCAATCAAGCGCTGGGGCGCGATTTCCGTTTTTTCCAATTCATGGCCAAATGGAACTCCAAGTCGTCGACCCCGGTGAACGCGCTGATCGTGCAGTGCGCCGTGGCCACGGGACTCATCGTCCTGGGCTCGTTCGCCCGCAGCGGCTTCCAATCGATGGTGGACTTTACCGCGCCGATATTCTGGTTTTTTATCCTATTTACAGGCCTTTCGCTGTTCGTTTTGCGCCGCAAGGAACCGCATGTCCACCGGCCGTTCAAGGTTCCGCTGTACCCCGTTTTGCCCATCCTGTTTTGCTTAACGTCGGGGTACTTACTGTATTCAAGCCTGATTTTTGCGGGCACCGGCGCCCTTTTGGGGGTCGGGGTACTGGTACTGGGCATGATTTTTTTCTTTTTCATTCCCCGGTCTGCCGGCAACGGGCAAGGCAAGGGGATGCCCTTAAAACAAGATCGATAAATAATTGTTACACTTTTAAATTTGAATGCTTATGAATATGCTAAAAAACTCCTTTGTAGCGCTGTTCTTGATGTGGGGCCTGAGCGCCGCCGCGCAGAAGCCAAACCTCGACGTACCCTATGTACCGACGAGCCAGTCGGTCGTAAAAGCGATGCTCGACTTGGCTGAAATCAAGCCTGGCGACGTGCATTACGACTTGGGCTGTGGCGACGGCCGGATCGTGATAGCCGCAGCCAAGCGCGGCGCTAAAGCTACGGGCATCGACCTGGATCCGCAACGGATCAAGGAAGCGAACGCCAATGCGGAAGAAGCCGGCCTGACGGGCAAGGTTACCTTCGTGGAGGGCGACTTGTTTGATTTCGACTTCACCAAGGCGGACGTGCTGACGCTGTACCTCTTGCCGTCGGTGAACCTCAAACTGCGCCCGAAAATCCTGAAGGAACTGAAACCCGGCACCCGGGTGGTTTCGCACGCCTTTGATATGGGTGACTGGGAGGCCGAAAAGGAAATCACGGTAGACGGCAGCACACTCTACCTATGGACCGTGCCTGAGCGCTAAGCGCGCACCGCTACCACTGAAAAACAAATCCCCGCTTGCCTCGATGCAAACGGGGATTTTTTCGTTAGGGACGTCCCTATGATTCGCACTGAAACGCGCGACCGGGGAAAGTACGGCTTACTCGTTGATGGCCTTGACGCCGGGCAATTCTTTGCCTTCCATGTACTCGAGAAGAGCGCCGCCGCCAGTGCTCACGTAGCTCACGTGCTCCGTCATGCCAAATTTATTGACCGCTGCCGCCGAGTCGCCACCGCCAATCAGCGAAAATGCCCCGCGCTCGGTAGCCGCTACGACCGCATTCGCAACCGCTTTAGTGCCTTTGGCGAAGGTGTCCATTTCAAATACGCCCATCGGACCATTCCACAGGATGGTCGCGGAGGCCTTGATCACTTCAGCAAAGTGCCGCGCGGACTCCTCGCCGATATCCAGGCCCATCTTGTCAGCCGGGATTTGATCGTTCGGTCCGCTGTAAACCGGAGAATCGTTACTGAATTCATCGGCAATCTGGCTATCCGTAGGCAACACGAGGTTTACCCCTTTTTCGGCCGCTTTCGCCACCAGCTCGTTGGCGAGGTCCAGTTTATCCAATTCGACGAGGGACTGGCCGATTTCGCCTCCCCTTGCCTTCACGAAGGTATACGCCATGCCGCCGCCGATAATCAGGTTATCTACCTTATCGAGCAGCGCGTCGATGAGTTCAAGTTTGTCGGAAACTTTGGCCCCGCCCATGATTGCCGTGTACGGGCGCTCGGGGCTGTTGAGGATTTTCTCGGCATTTTCGAGTTCGCCGGCCATCAGGTAGCCGAAGTATTTGGCCTGCGGGAAAAATTGCGCGATGACCGCCGTAGAAGCGTGGGCACGGTGTGCTGTGCCGAAGGCGTCATTGACATATACATCACCGTAGGAAGCCAACTGCTTCGCAAATTCGGCATCCCCTTTCTCTTCTTCCTTATAGAAACGCAGGTTTTCGAGCAAGAGCACTTCGCCTGCTTTGAGCGCCTCCGCTTTTTGTTGCGTGGACTCTCCCAAGCAATCGTCTGCAAACTGCACATCCACGCCAAGCACGGCGGAGAGATGGGAAACGATATGCTGCAGGGAAAACTTATCAGCCGGACCGTCTTTTGGCCGGCCCAAATGCGACATCAGTACGACCGAGCCGCCGTCGTTTAGTATCTTTTTAATCGTAGGCGCGGCGCCCTGGATACGGTTGTCGTCCGTAATGGCAAAGTTATCGTCTAGTGGTACGTTAAAGTCGACGCGAATAACCGCCCGCTTACCTGAGAAATCCAAATCATCAATTGTCTTCATCGTTTTTTGTTATGCATGTTAATCATCACCCTATTTCGGGCAAGAAAGATACGGGATATCCGCCCAATCCAACGAACAAACTTAGGTAAACTTGAAAATAATCACAAGCCAACGGTGCAGGATTGGCGTGGAGTGGCCCTTGGTGTACAAACAAAAAAATCCCGCATCGGGTAGATGCGGGACACAAAATCTTGCCGTGTGTGCTTAGATGCGTTTTGCCTTGATCCGGGCGGCTTTACCCGTCCGGCCACGTAGGTAAAACAACTTCGCACGACGCACTTTGCCGTATGAGTTGATGACGATTTTATCGATGTTCGGCGAGTTGACAGGGAAGATCCGCTCTACGCCCACGCCATTGGAAATCTTGCGGACGGTGAACGTCTGGTTAGAGCCTGTGCTATTCACTTGGATCACAACACCCTGGTACACCTGCACCCGCTCTTTGTTTCCTTCTCTAATTTTATAGTGCACACTGACCGTATCCCCTGCCTTGAATTCGGGAATCTCGTTTTGCACAACTGCCTGTTCTTCTACAAATTTTACTAAATCCATGATTCTGAGTAGTTAAAAGCGATTTTCAACCTGTGAAATTCGGTCTGCAATATTAGCAAATATTTC
>CAYUIZ010000025.1:0-31210 GCA_964444885.1 uncultured Sphingobacteriaceae bacterium
GGCGAGAGCACTTCCGCCTCGTCTAGGCACCAAATCCCTTCCAAAAGCCCTTGCCTCCGTAGCACCTCGTGGATCCCGGGAATGCAGCCATGGAAATTATTGGCCGGGTCGAAAATAGCGGCGTTCATGTCAGTCACTTGGGCATTCAGTGCCAGCAGGCTGTCGTAATCCACCGCACCGGCTTTTTTAGCCGCCTTGATCGATTCAAGCAAGCGAACAGACGCCTGCGTCCATACAGCCCAATGGCCTAACAGCCCACCGACAAATCCTTTGCTGACCTCCTGACCGTCGATATCGAAGCGGTATGTCGTCAACAAGTCGGCTACGATATTGTCATCGTTGCCCGTGTACAGCGCCACCTCATCACGGCGGCTCGAGTGGGCAACAGCCCGGACAATGTCTAGGGTCTGGTAGCGGTTAAACGGCGCGGCCTTGATCGCTTCAACGCCGGGAATCTCTGCAAACTCCTTCCAAAACTCGTAAGAAAAGATACGCCCTCCCACACTCGGCTGCAAATAAAACCCAAAAACCGGAATAACCGCGGCAACAGCCCGCGTGCGGTCCAGGATTTGTGCTTCGGTCCATCCTTGTAGCCCGCCCATGCTGAGCAAGCCCATGTCATAACCATATTTCAAAGCCAACGCGGCCTCGTTTACCGCTTGTTCCGTTGGCCCGCAAAGCCCCGCGATAAGCAGGTAGCTATCGGCGACGCCAGCCTTTTTCACCTCATCGGCGGCCAGGCTCAACACCGGCTCCAATAGGCCTACTTTGGGATCTCGGATCGCAAACTGCGTACTGTGCACGCCAACGGCAATGCCCCCTGTACCGCTTGCCATATAATAACGTGCCAACCGGCGCTGCCTAAACTCGTCTAACTTTCGCTGGGCATCCAACGCCAGCGGATGTGCCGGAATAAATGTCCCTTCTTGTAGCCGAGCATGTTTTACGGATGACAATTTACGCATATCATTGAATTTAAAGAAACGCTAAAACTTCCCTCCCCGCTCCTGGAAGTGGGTAGGCTTTTCAATCAATTCGCCACCTTCGGACAACCACCTGTAAACCAAGTCGATCATCGTATTCAAGGTGACGCGCGGATAGCCGAACAGGCGGTGCGCTTCGGCCGCGTTGCTAAGCAACGCCGTCTTCTGAGGCTCGTATTCAAACAAGGGAACCTTGCCAAACAAGTTTCCGAACTGGGTAGCCAGCCATTCAACGGAAATAGTCTCCGGACCAGTGACGTTCAGCACCTTGGCCGGTGTTTCGCAATGCAACAACGAGCGCAATGCCATCTCGTTTGCATCGCCCTGCCAGATAATGTTGACGTGGGTGGTGCGCAGGTCGATCGGCCGGTCGTCCCGAACGGATTTCGCGATTTCCAGCAACACGCCGTATCGGAAATCAACCGCGTAGTTTAAACGGAAAATAAGGACCGGAATCGAGTATTTCTCCGAAAAAAACTGGAACAGCCGCTCCCTGCCCAAGCAAGATTGGCCGTACTCCCCGACCGGCTTAGCGGGATAGGTTTCGTCGTAGCCGCCTTCGGAAACCGGCGCAAACGGGTAGATATTTCCGGTAGAAAACGCAACCATCCGTGATTTCTGGAATTTTTCGCACACACGGCCAGGCAAATACGAATTCATTGCCCATGTGAAAGGTTCGCGCCCTGTCGTGCCAAACTTGTGCCCGGCGAGGTAAATCACGTTTGGCACCTCCGGCAATGCTTGGAGCGCTTGGTCATCCAGCAAGTCCACCGCGATCGTTTCCACGCCGGCAGCTTCCAAGCTGGCCTGAACCGTCGGGTCGGAAAAGCGCGAGGCTCCGATTACCCGCTTTTCAACACCGGCGAGCTCGATGGCCCGTTTTGCCACCTTAGCCATCGCAGGCCCCATTTTTCCGGCCACGCCCAGCAACAGGATATCGCCTTCTATTTTTTTCATATCGGCCACCAGCGCTGCTGAGGGCTCCAATATTTCCTGCTCCAAAGCTTGTAATTTACTCATTTTTGCGTTGTTCTTGCTCATTTTCTTTCGGTTTATTTCAATGATTAACTCCGTGATATCCAAAATTTACGTTGCGTAGGCCGACAAGTCAATTTCTCTCCCTCCAACATCGTGTTCCCCAAGCCGATCAGCCTGCCAGGCTGGGCATTCCGTTGAAAAACTGGCCCGCTGGCACTGCCCGCTGGCAGGGCAAACCCTCATAATATTGCCCGAAAACGCGCATTCTATGCCCCTAACTCACCCTCATCTTGCCAAAACCAATCAATATAACCGCAAATATACACCATAAACTTGATATTATGCGGTTTATTGTCGGTTTAATTTTCTATCGCTTGATGCAGACCGCATACCGCAGTTGCTATTGCTAAAAAGAAGCCAAGGATTGGCGGCAATAAAAGCCACCTGTTGCCCTGGCAGATACCTTAGGCACCCTGCACGCTGCTGACGCCTTGGAGCATTCAGCCCTCATCGTCCCTACGCCCTGCTCGCAAGTTAGGCGCACGTTGCTTTTTTGTTTTATGGCGTAGTTTAATGGATGTAGTTTTTTGTCCCACCGAGGCTTGCCGGCGTGCGCTTGGCAACCGTCGGCCTTCTACCAAGCGGAGTGGCTGCGCCGTTTCTAGCCGCTTCCAGTTATCACGATGACAATATCTACCCCGGAATTAACAACCCCTATTTTATAAACAGTTCATTCACATTATAGCCGGCCAGCAATACGAGGAGAATCAACCCCACAAGGCCAGCGACTTTCGAAAACCCGCTGTTCACATAATCGCCCATAATCTGCTTGTCGCAAGAAATCAAGTACATGAAAAGCCCGATAAACGGCACGAGGAAAATCGTGACGCTTTGTGCAAAAACGATAATTTCCAAAGGGGGGCGCTCGAAACCAATCGCGATCAGGCCGCCCACTAGCATGACGAGCGCGATGAGGATTTTCACGGAGCGCGAATCCAGCGAGCTGCCAAAGCCCAGCCCGTCTGCCAACAAAGACCCGCCGATAGTGGCATTGCCAACGAGCGAGGAAAACGACGCTCCGAACAGGCCTACCAAAAACAATTGGGAGGCGTAACTGCCAAATAGGGGCTCTAAGGCTAATGCCATATCCGATGCTTTCTCGACAGCAATGCCCTGTGGCTTCAGCACGGCGGCCGCGCAGATCATCACCACCGCGCTCATCAGCCCCAGCACGATCATTCCCACGAGGCTGTTTTTGCCGTCTTGCCGAAGGTCTGGGCTTAACCGCTTTCTAGCCTGAACCAAGTACGATTGGTAGAAAGCGCCCACGACCGAAAAACTGGAGGCGAAGAACGCGATGACCAAACCTAAGGAGCCAACCGGTACGGAAGGCATCGAGAAGCCTTTCAGGATGCCCACAATATCCGGTTTCGCCAAAAACATGGTCGTCAGGAAAGCAAAAAGCATCAACCCGACAATCGCGATCATCAGCCGCTCGAGCACTTTGTAAAAATCCCGAAAAAACAGCAGGATAAAACCGACCAAATTAAATAATACCACCCAAATGGCTGGAGACGTGTTCGTGGCTTCCCCGACTGAAATGCCCACCCCGACGGAATTACCCGCTTGAAAAGATGTTGCGACTAAAAAAATGCCGAAACCGATCAGTATAGACCCTGCCTTGCCATAGCGATCCCGAATGGTACACAACAAGGACTGGTTGGTCGCGAGCGCGATCCGGGACGCTATCCCTGTAAATACCACCATGAAAAACATGGCGATGACGATCACCCATAGCAAATCATACCCATACATAGCCCCCATCTTGGAGGTAATGGTGATTTTGCTGGGGCCAAAGACGATGGCGGCGGTTACCAAGCCTGGTGCTAACGCCAAAAACCAACGTATCAGTGGCGAGGGTGCGGATTTCTTTTCTAGGGTTGCCATAAAGGAGGTTAAAATTCAAAAACCAAAACTAATAAAATACGCTACAGTCCGTAGCTATATAAACGGGAATTGCTAATATAATAGATTCTGTTGTTCAGGAAATCGCCTCCGGCGCCAACAGGCAACGGCGTGCGAGCCACGGTCGAAATGCCGTAGGAGCTGTGGTCGATTTTCGCAATCGCGTTGTGGAACAGCACGTACAAGTCATCGCCGTCGCCGTTGACGAAAACGCGGGGCGACTGCTCCGCCACTGTGCGCCCGTACTCTTCCGTGATGTTTTTTTGGTAGACGACTTCCTTGCTTTCCGGATCAAACACAAAAAATATCCCGCTATTGGCAAAGCCATACACTTTGCCATCGCCACGCGTGGTTAAATCGGTATAGGTCTGTACGCCAGGCATCACAGCGCCCTGCCACTCGATGGCCTTGCTGTCCTTGTCGATGATGTAAAGCGTAGCCAAGTTCGCTTTCCGCTCGCCGCCGGTACCAGGGGCTACCGTCGTTCCGGCTAGTATCTTGCCATTGTCCAAAACGGTCAAGCTCATCACCGATTGGTCCGGCACCAGCTGTTCGTCCGTCAGCAACACATGCTCATCGGTATCGAGGTCATAAAACAGCAGGCCACCGCCGGTGTAACCATAATCAGGGGTTCCCCCCATGATTACCGTCTTGCCGTCTGGGTGCGCCAATACCCGATGGGGCCGGTGGATAACAGGGCTGCAAGACACCACCAACCTGGGATTCGCGTTAGGGTCGCCTCGCTTAGCGCCGGTGTAAGGCTTTTCGGTATCCCAAACGACTAGATTGCCGCCTGGATAGGACGCAAAAAACGCATATTTCCCGTGGGTGGTCAGCGCATTGTATTGCCCATAGGCCGCATCGTGCCCCCACTGGTCGGCACCCACATTATAATCCAGCAACCGCATCGGAAACGCGCTGCCGCCAATGATGGATTGCCGGTCTGGCGAGGTGGCGATGCCCATCACCCACGTACCCTCGGTGTCGTAGTCAATGTCTACCGTCTGCGACCCTTGGCCGTCGGGGTTGGTAATCGTTAGTTTCCGATTGACCAAATCCACGCCGCCCACCCGTTGCCCATTCGGGAAATCCAACACGCGGAGGGCTTGCGAGCCGGTCACAATATTTTTCGCATCCACCGGATGGCCGTGCCCGATCAGCTTAATCGTGCCGCGGTACAACTCATACCAAGGTTCGTCTGCGCCGGCGAGTGCCTTCCCGTAAACTTTTCCGTTGTTGTTGCGGTACACGTAGGCCATGCCGCGCTTGCGCTCGGCGGGTTGCAACAAGGGCTTTGTTTCGCTCGTTTCGGGATTCAGTGCGATAATGTGGCTGTCGGTATTGCCAACGGCAAAATAAACCCATCCTTGGTCGTCGGCCGCCACATGGCGCTGGTATTGCGCCCAGTTTTCTTTATGGACATGGCCATAATCCGTCAGTTCGCCCGTTTTTGGGTCGTAGCACACCACGCCGCTGTTCGGGTACGTTACGGACCAGATTCGGCCCTGGTCGTCTTCGGTCATGCCCATCGCCATGCGGGGCGCCGTTTTGTGGCTGAAGGTGAATTCCCGCTTTTTGGGGTCAAACTCCACAAAATTACCGTTAAAATGTGTGTACAGTTTCCCTTGGGAAGAGATAATGGACGAATATGGGGCATCCCCGCCTATGTCAAAAGGCATGGGGAATGTTTCGCTTTTGCCCGTGGCGGCATCTATCACCAACAGCCCATACCCGCCGCGGCGGTCAAACAGCCACAGCATGACGATATTCCGTCCTTCGCCATCCACGGCGGTGAAAATCCCCCGGTCGTTAGAAAATGGCGAAGCAACGCCGTGCTCCATAAACTGGCCTTTGCCAGCATCCCGCGAAGGCTTGTCCGTCACCGTCAGTCCAGCAAGAAGCGGGGCCACGCCCGCCAACAAAAAAAGTAAAATCAGCCTATTCATCAATCGTTATTTATTACTTGTTAAACACTCATACCTGTGGCGATTCGCCACCTTGTTATCTCGTTGCGTTAAGCACGCTGTCAATAAAGCCATAGGCCTCGGCACGCACGGCCTCGGGGAAATCATGCCCCGCGTCCGGATACGCGACGCGCAAGCGGTCTTCGGCGCCATGCAGCCGGTAGGCCTCGGCAATGCGACTGACCCCCAGCTTGACGCCCGCCACGTCGAAATTAGCGTCGTTGATGGGCGAATTGGAAAAGAATGCCCGTGGCGCAAGGGTGGCAATAACCCCGTCAAAATCAAAGGGCACCTTTTCGGCATCCAGTCCGTACCGATCCCGCATTAGGGGCATATACCGGTCTTGCGCCCAGGGGCCGAGCTTGCCCCCGTACAACTTAGTGCCCGCTTCGCCGATGTCATAATGCCCGAATAGCGTCCAGCCACAGCTGGATACCACTACTTTGAGGCGCTCGTCAAAAGCACCCGCGAAAATGGCATTGTGGCCGCCCAGGGAATGGCCAAGCACCCCGATGCGCTCAGGGTCGACCGCGCCCATCCCAACCAGCAAGTCCACCGCTCGTATGTGGTTGAAAACGCCTTTCATGGTACCGGAAACATAGCGGTCTGACGAAAAATCATAGTCGCTTAAACCGCCGAAACTGGGGTAATCCGGCGCAATCACGACGTAGCCTCGTTCAGCCAATTCCCGTGCATGTGCCCGGTTAGGGAGCCGGCTTTCGCCATCGACGAGCCGCTTGCCGAGCGCACCCGTGCCATGCAATACCAGCATCGCAGGTTGCGGCGACTGCGCGGCTTGTTCGGGTATGTATAAAAATGCGGAAACCCATTCGCCGGGCGCGGCCAGGTACCGAATGTCATGCAAGGTGTATCCGTCCCGCTGTTCGCTGGCCAGCGTGTCCACCAACGGAGTGCCCAATTCAGCGGCCGCGGGCAATAAGCCCATGACCAGCTGCATGCGCGACAAGACCTGGGCGCGGTTTTTCTCCCAATCGGCCACGTTGGCGGCGGGTTGCAACCCGCCCACGCCCGAATCGGCTTGACTGCCCGCCGGCTTCGGCGTCCGGCATCCGCACACGATGGCCAGCAACAGCACGAAGCACCCCGTATATGTTTTTATTCTATTCATTCCTTTTTTCCTGGCGATTATACAGCAATATTTACGAAGCCTATTCAGATTGGTAGTCCCATCCCGCGGAGGACAGCACCTGAACGCTCCCTTCGTCCAAGATGATGCGGTCTTGAACCATCGTGCCGTTCAAACTGTATTGCACGACAAGCGTATTATTTTCTTTTTGCACACTATCTACCCATGTTTCGGCATGAAAAGGCTCATGCACCGCGATAAATGTAGACTTGCCCCCGACATGGCGTTGCATCAGCCCATTGCGAAAAAAATTGTCCAGTTCGTTCTCGTCCTCGCGGGCACGCCTCACCGACGGGGAGCGAAAACGGAATACCTGTGTTTGGTTAGGGGCGACGATATGGGTTCGCAAGCCCGCCGCATTGCCTTCGCTATACCGCCAGGTGGCGGCCCACGCACCTTGCGTCGTCCCGCCGAGGATGTCGCGAAGGTGCGCATACGCATGGAAACGCGTGCCTGCCCGATCCATATCGTATTGGCTTGCGGGCATATTATCCCCACCCCACTCAGGCACTAGGCTCTCGACTGGGTTATGCAAGGGAATGCTCACTTCCAATGTCCCTTCCTCTTCGCACATGCCATGCAGGAACCAGTCATGTTGCTGTCCGCCTTCCACGTCAAAGCGATCAACCACGTAATCGTACCCGGGGGCCGCATGCACTAACAGTAGTTGCCTCCGATACGTTGTGGCCACGGACGCGTAGGCTGGCGAAGCATCCACATCGACAACTTTGACGCGTGGGTGGCTATCGTCAAAAAAAAGCAACTCCCCCGTCACCTGTTCGCTAACCGCACCGCGTGCATCCTGGCCGCGTTGGTCGATTACCACGGTATTGTGGGAAGCCGTGTGTGTCGCCCAGCCCCGATAACGCGTATGTGTGTATCCAATATCCGACAGCAATTCCTGCCCGGACGCATACAAGATAATTGATCCATTGTCGTCATGGGAGTGGCCATAATCTCCGCTCCAGTTGATGTTCACCATGACCTGGTGCGGGCCAGCGCCAGCGCCTAGCACCGCATTGCCCAAGGAAGGCCACAGGCGCGACACCGCGGTATCCGTTGCTTTTCCACGGCTATGCCACCAAGTATCATTGATCGGGATCTTGCGGCCGTTCGGCAGGACAGCTTGGCGGCTCACCTCCAATGCTTTCTTATACAGGGGCATCTCACGCTCCATATCCAGGCTTTCAAACCGATCGCCTTCCCAATTCGGCGGATCGGTATAGCCCGACAATGCATTGGCTACTCGTGTCAAGCCGTTGATCGTCATGTCGTGGTAGGAAGGCGCCCCCTCCTTCCACCACCCGTCGTCGAAAAAACCTTTGGTTAAAAACGCACGAAATCGCCCCACCGCGTCGTGCACCATCGCCGGTTCGCCCAATATCCGCCCCAAACGAATCATGTCTTCGTACATTCGCGGCGACATATTCGTGTACGTTTCCGGGTTAGCGGTAGTGAATTGATAACTCAGCTTAAATAGATCATTTTCGATTCGCCGATCCGATTGCTGGCCGATAACGGCATCCATGCGTTGCCAATCATAGCCAGCTTGCAGTAAATCATACGCAAGCACTAATGTGCCTGGAATATCCATATAGCCCCACCAGCTCCATTTGGCTCCTCGATAGGGACCAATGCCCTCATAAGGCCACTTCTGGTCACCCGGGAAAAACTTCACCGGCACTTGCGGATAATCGTACTTGACGGCATAGTCCGGGTAGACCTGCGCGAATCGCCCGATGATGGCGGCGGCACGGTCGCCATACGTATTGTCGTGCGTCACAAACCATAGTTTTGCCAATTGTTCTGCTGCACGTATCAGTGCCGACCGGCGTTCGTACCAGGCGTGCGCTTCGAAAAAATATTGCTTCCCGTCAGCGTCTTCGTGGTAGCGGTACCGTTGCTGCCTCCCGCTTGGCGCTGTAAGTAGCCGTTCCCGGTTATTGGGGAACTCCCCGTTCGGGAACTGCATGGTGCAGTAGTTACAGCGTACGTGGTCGCCCATGCCAGGCTCCCAGCCCAGCACACCATTATCCTGCGCGCCGCCATGGCAATGGGGGCAACCGACAAAATAAATGCCCGAATGGGCTGGCACCTCGCCAATTAACTCCTCGACCGATAAATCCAGCAACCAAGCTACCGTACTTTTCAAGTTGGCTGTATCCACATTGGCCAACGGATAAATCGGGTGTTTCGGCTCGGCTATTAGCGAGTCGCCTTGCTCGTGCGACACAGCCACGTTGCCGGCTGCGGCAACCGCCAGCAGGCAAAGGGCGTATTTCATCCATTTGCCACACACAATTGACAGTACGCCTTTCCACAACAACCCAGGCCAGCGAAAGCAGTTGCTTATTTCCGTTGCCATGAAAAGACTGATTTAAACGTGATCGTATCGCCTTCCCCAATATTGGCTAACCAGACTTTGTCGTGCGGGTTGAGTGGCTTTGAGGGTGCTTCTGCCAGATCAACGTGCCTTCTTCCCGTTTTACTAACCTGCCCTATGGGGCTCAATGCCGCATCTAGCAAGGTAGTGCCCACATAATGGTTGAAAAAAGTCAATTCGGCATCCGACTGAATATGCGTGTCTTTCGTATTGGCAATGCCAAAATAACCCACGAGCATATCGTCATGCAGTTGGAGCCGCAGGGTCCTCCCCTTTGCCTCGGCAACGGTGGCGGGATGCCCAGTCGTGCGGTAGGGATTGGTGAAATGGAAGACTCCCTCGGCACCCGCCAAGCCCTCCCCCGCATGCACGTCGACCAACACTTCGTTGTTGGCCACGTCAACACGGCGTACCGTACCTTGCAAGGGGCTATCCGTAAAGGTGTCATTGCCGACTTTCAGGTAGGTACCATCGGTAAAATAGACGCGCTGGACGTTATTTTCCCGATCGAAGGTCACCACCGCCGTATTCGCGTCAGTTTCGATGCCGAAGGCGCTGAGCGACTTGATCGAGTTGGTCGTATCGCGCACGATGACGTCCACGTGCTGTTGCCGCTTGACGGCCAGCGCCGTACCCGTGCCACCGGCTACGTCCACCCATTCGCTCGATTGTATAAAAGGATCGTTCTGGTAAGTTTCAAATATCCCGACAAACGTGCTGTTCAGGGGCTCCTCCCCCGTTGCGGCAGCCCGCCGCGCCATCATGTATTTAACCACATGGTCTTTGGCCCGGGGCTTATCATACGCATCGGCAATGAACACTTGCTGGCCAGCATGGGGCATCACGTGTATTTTCAGCCGGGCATTGGGGTCTTTGATGTGCTGGTAGGCTAGCGACGCCTTGCCGTCCATGAGCTTTTGCACGTTGAAAAAATGCTGGTAGCCCGAGCCACCATATCCTCCGTAGCCTATCGAATCGCCCTTCGTTTCGAGCGTAGGATTATCGTAGATCTCCCCCAGCTTGACCTGTGTGCCAGCCAGTGTCCCCGGCTGTACGGCTCCCCATGACGAACTGCTCAGGAAACCCACTTCGCCCGGAGGCCCGTGCAACGAGTAGTCGTGTTGCTTGCCTCCCTGTACGTGGAAGAAATCGACCACGTAAGTCTGTCCGCCGTCACCTTCGATTTGGACCAGGTTGCGCCGGTACTGGCTGGCTTGGCGGTATGCCGGGGATTGTGCGTCCATGCTTTGCGCAAAATCGCCTTCCGAAAAATGGTGGAGCGTACCCGGCAGGTTTACGTTTTGCCGTTGTTCGTCGACCACGACCGTATTGTGCGATGCCGTGTTCAACGACCAGGTGTACACTTCGCGGACGAAAGCGTTCATGGCATCTGGATACCCCAAATCGGGCATCATTTTCTGCCCGTTGGCAAACAGCTCAAAGTTGAGGAAATCCCAATGGTAGTGCGCGAAGTGCATGCCGTATTTCATGGCTAGGGCCGACTCGTCGCGCGGATTATTAAGTATGCCCCAGCCATAGCCCGCAAATAGGCGCGATTTAGCCGGCGGCAGAATCCGATCGCCCGATGCCAAGCCCGGAACGTCTGCAACCTCCCGGAACAGGGACTCATACGTGGTGAAATATTGGTCTGGCGATAGGTTTAGCCAGGCGATATAGGTGGAGTCCCCTGTTCCGGCAAACGCGGACTGGTACGTTTCGGCATCCCGGCCGATCACGTCGCCCAGCACGTTACCGCCATCGCCCATCGCGGGCGTATAGCGCCCTACCGCCAACGACTGCACCGGACCGTCCAGAATTCGTTTTACTTTCGGCAACGCAAACAGGTCGACCCCTTGCTTGTTCAGCAGGTTAGCCATGATGGTGATATACCTAATCCACAAAAAGTTATAGCCGGGCGATTCAAGGGGCAGGCCGTCCCTAAACATCTGATTGTACAAGGCGTAGTAAATCCCCATTTTGCTCCTGACCGACGCCGACTCATTCAGAATCATGTCGATGTACTGTTCAGGTTGCGCATATTGGCGCGCCAAATTCACGGCCAGCACCGCGCTCTGATGCATCCCGAAATTGCCCAGCACTTTATTCTCTTCAAATGCCCTGAGGGATTCTTCCAGGAAATTAGACTCGATGTATTCGCGGATTTCCACGCCACTCTTGCCTAAATACTGTTGCAGTGCCTGGTTGCCGTCAATGCTTTCCCAGACGGCATCGTAGGCCTCTGCCGACTGAAGGACGGTGTTCGTTTCCCAAATATAATTGACAATCTTGCCGCGGTACACGCCGTTCCTTGCTTTCATCATTTGCCCATACCGCGATTGCTCTTCGTGGTTCATCGAGGGATACACCTCGGCCAGCCGGTGTAGCATCAATGCGGCCTTATGCGCATAACCCGCGTCGCCGGTCAATTGGTACGCCCTGCCCAGGTTCAGTATGCCCGGAATGATATGCCTGTGCCAGGTCCAGTGGTTGGCGTATGCGACAAACCAGTAGCGCTCGCCGTCTGGCGCCACCCAGCCCCAGCCGTCATCCGCGTATTCGGCGTCCCAGTCCTGCTCCTCGGTAAAACCGCTCTTGTAATACGATGCAAAATCATTGGAGGGAAATAGCCGTCCGTCAATGGGGGATTTGACTTGGAACGGGTGCTTGGGGTCGACAATCCAAGGATAGGTACCGCCCACGTTGAAAACTTCCGAACCGTGGATGGGGCATCCTTTTGCATTCAGGTCAAACGCGCGCGGCACTTGCGCGCTGGCCATCAAGTCGACGATATCCTGGTCATCCCAGTCTATCCAATAATCCGCCCCTTGGATAATCTTATCCGCTATTTTTTTTGCGCCGGCATTCGTGGCGACGTTGTTTCTCGCGACGGCGATTTCGTCATCGGAATAAAATAACCGGTCTGTCTTTAGCGGAAACTGCGCGGGCCGGGGCGCGACGTATTCAAACGGAATCGTGTCCAGCTTGGCGTGTTGCTGCGCCTGGGCGCCCGTAACGAGGCCCATCGATACGCCGGCAACAACGCGCACCACGCGTCTTAGGTTTTTCTTTATTGCGCACTTCATTATTTCCAATTTATGAGGTTATCCGCCTAGCCCGCTGCGGTTGCCCGGCGGCTGCGGGCTCCCGCCAACGCTTACTGACCCGGTTTGTCCCGTTGCCAAGAAAAGACAGTTTTCAATGTTATCGCCTCCCCTTCCCCCAGGTTAGCAAGCCATACCTTATCCTTGTTTTGCAACGGCCTTGCGGGGTCTTGTGCGAGCACTACGCTTTTCCGTTCGGTTTTTTCGACTTGCCCCACCGGGTTGTAGGCCGCATCCAATACCGTAGTGCCGACATATTGATGGAAGAAATTCAATTCGGTGTCCGACTCGATTTGACGGCCGTTGATTCCAGCCACGCCAAAGTACCCGACGAGGGCGTCATCGTGTAATTTCAGCCGAATGGTTTGTGCTTCAGCCGTGGCCACCGTGGCGGGATGCGCCGTCGTGCGGTAGGAATTGCGGAAGTGGAAGACCCCTTCGGAACCGGCCAAGCCCTCTCCCGAGTGCACATCGACCAGCACCTCGCTATTGGCTACGTCAACACGGCGCACCGTCCCTTCCAACGGGCTGTCTTTAAACGTATCCTTGCCCACGTTCAGGTAGGTACCGTCTGTGAAATAAACCCGTTGCACCTTGTTTTCCTGGTCGAAAGTAACCACCGCCGTATTCGCGTCGGTCTCGATGCCGAAGGCGCTGAGCGACTTGATCGAGTTGGTCGTGTCGCGCACGATGACGTCGACGTGCTGTTGCCGCGTGACGGCCAAGGCCATCCCCTCGCCACCGGCTAGGTCGAGCTGTTGGCTGGATTGTATGAACGGCGTGTTTTGGTAGGTTTCAAAGACCCCTACGAAGGTGCTGTTCAAGGACTCCTCCCCCATTGCGGCAGCCCGCCGCGCCATCATGTATTTGAGCACATGGCTTTTGGCGTTGGGCTTGTCGTACGCATCCGCGATGTACACTTGCTGTCCTTCAAACGGCAATACGTGTATTTTCAACCGGGCGTTGGGGTCTTTGATGTGCTGGTAGGCCAGCGAAGCCTTTCCCGAGGCCAGTTGTTGCACGTTGAAAAAATGCTGGTAGCCTGATCCCCGATAACTGTTGTAGCCCATCGAGTCGCCTTTGCTTTCCAATGTGGGGTTATCGTATATTTCGCCGAGCTTGACATGCGTGCCCGCGAGCGTGCCGGGTTGCACGCCTCCCCACGACGTATTGTCCACAAACGACACCTCGCCGGGAGGCCCGTGCAGGGAATAGTCATGTTGTTTGCCTCCTCGCACATGGAAGAAATCGACCACATACGTTTGTCCATTATCCCCTTCTATCTGGACCAAGTTGCGCCGGTATTGGCCGGCTTGCCGATAGGCAGGCGATTGCGCATCGATGCTCTGCACAAAATCGCCTTCCGAAAAATGATGGAGCGTGCCGGGCGCATTCCAATTTTGCCGTTGCTCGTCTACGACCACGGTATTGTGCGCGGCGGTATTCGTCGACCACGTGTACACGCTCCGGACAAAATTGTTCATCTCGTCAGGATACCCCAAGTCGGGCATCATTTTCTGGCCGTTGGCAAATAGCTCGAAGTTGAGGAAATCCCAATGGGCGTGCGAGTAGTGCATGCCGTATTTCACGGCCAAGGCCGACTCGTCGGGCGGGTTGTTGAGTATGCCCCAGCCATAGCCTGCAAACAGCCTGGATTGGGTAGGGGGCAAGATCCGGCCGGCCGAAGCCGCACCCGGAACATCCACCACCTCGGTAAACAAGGATTCATACGTTGCGAAATGCTGGTCTGGCGTCAGGCTCAGCCAAGCGATATAGGTCGAGTCGCCCGTTCTGGCGAAAGCGGGCTGGTAAGTCGCCGGAGACCGCCCGTGGACACCGCCCAGCACATTGCTGCCGTCGCCCAGCGCCGGGGTGTAGCGCCCGATGGCTAGGGACTGGAGGGGGCCGTCGAGCAATCTTTTGAACCGAGGCTCGGCATACAGGTTCACGCCCTGCCTTTCCAGCAGGGCGGCGATACGCGACAAGTGGCTAATCCATAAAAAATTGTATTCGGGCGATTCGAGGGGGAGCCCGTCCCGGAACACTTGGTTATACAGCGCATAGTTGATCCCCATTTTGCTCCGGTTCTCCCCGGGCTCGTCCAATATCATATTAAGGTACTTGTCGGGGTCGGCGTATTGGCGCGCCAAGCCCACCATCAAGACGGCACCTTGGTGCATTCCGAAATTGCCCAACACCTTGTTTTGCTCAAACGCGCGCAGGGATTCCTCCAGGAAATTGGCTTCGATATACTCACGGATTTCCACGCCGCTTTTCCCGAGGTACTGCTGTAGGGCTTGGTTGCCGTCAATGCTCTCCCATACCGCGTCGTACGCCGCAGCCGATTCGCGGACGATGCTCGTCTCCCAAATGCGGTTCACGATCTTGCCGCTGTACACGGAGTTGCGGGCTTTCATCAGTTGGCCGTAGCGCGATTGCTCTTCGTGGTTCATCGAGGGGTACACCTCGGCCAGGCGGTGCAGCATCAGCGCGGCCTTATGCGCGTACCGCTTGTCGCCCGTCAGCTGGTATGCCTTGGCCAGATTCGCTATGCCGGGTATGACATGCCGATGCCACGTCCAGTGGTTGGCGTACGCCACAAACCAGTAGCGCTCGCCGTCCGGGCCGAGCCAGCCCCAGCCGTCATCCGCGTAGTCAGCGTCCCAGTCTTGTTGTTCCGTGCGCCCGCTTTTGTAATACGCCGCAAAGTCATTGGAGGGGAACAGTTGCCCGTCGATGGGCGATTTCACTTGGAACGGATGCTTGGGGTCGACGATCCAAGGGTACCTTCCCGCCACCTCATACACTTTTTCGCCATGGATGGGGCATCCCAACGCACTGAGCGCGAAGGCCCGGGGCACTTCGGCACCCGCCATCACGTGGATGATGTCTTCATCTTCCCAATCTATCCAATAGTTCGCTGCCTGGATAATCCTGTCGGCAATCCGTTTGGCACCCGGGTACGTGGCCACATTCCGCCGCGCCATGGCTATTTCCTCATCGGAATAAAGCATGCGGTCTGTTTTCAGCGGAAACTGGGCGGCACGTGGCGCCACCTCCTCAAAGGGCAAAATGTTTAGTCCGGCATGTTGTTGGGCGGCCAGTTGCGGTGCTGTGCAGACTAATAATCCGGCAACAATAAGCGCGGTACTTTTCATTCTCGCAATACACTTCATTATTTCCTGCTTCCTCTAAAGTTCTTAGGGACGTTATAGACGGGCATTTGGTCCAAACTGGGTTTAATTACGTGCAACGCATTGCCGCCTAGCAACTTCTTTTTCACGTCGAGGGGCAGGCGAGTGAAGACGGCCCAGCCCAACTGTTGCCGCGGATCGCGCATAGGCAGGTCCGATCCATACAAAATCCGGTCTTCGCCGGCGCCCTCCATCAAATACTCGATAATGCCTAGATGAACAGGCGTCAGCGTGATTTCAGCATACACATTCGGGTATTTATTCATCGCCTTGATCGCCAAGTCTGCCAGCCTGAAATTGCTGCCCGCGTGGGCGATTACCCAGCGTACGTTCGGGTATTTCGGTGCCAATGTTTCCACTTCCTGCAAGTCCGAGCGCGTATTATGCAACAATCCGTACAGGTGGTGCTCGTTGCCATACTCCCACCAGATGTCGTAGGAAGGGTCATGATAGGGGATGCCATAGTGCAGGTAAGGCTTCATACCAATAAAGCGCTTATCCTTATACACCTCGGGAATCATCACGGCCAGCTCCTCTTGCGTATAATGGGCCGGATCGAAATTCGCTAACCCCCAATATCCAGGGGGCGCGGCGTCCAATGCCTCGGTGGCCGTCACGTTGCCTCCTTTGGAATCCACGCTAACCACGCCGTTCCAACTCATGATGCCACCGCCATAGTAACCTAAGCGCGTCACGAGGTCAAACACGCCGCTGGGCCCGCCGTTGTGCATGCGGTAGTGCCAGCCCGTACCGTGCAAGCCCTCGTGCAAAATGTGCATGTGCATATCGATGATGGGCGTGGGCACCGGCTTGCCGTGGCGCACCGCTTTCATCAAAATATCTTCGTTTTTGTTCTCTCGGATCGCTGGCGGGCGCTGTCCGTGCAGGAGGCGCGTCAGGTTGCCTCCGGCTACTTTGTCCCTCGCTTCCTTGGGAATGGCCGCATAATCGACATAGGTGCGATGGGCTCCTGCCGACATCGTAGGCGCATTGGACGCAAAAACCAATTGGTCGATATAACCGTCGCGATACAAGGTTTCAAGCCCTTCGTTGATCTGGAAGTTATCGAAACTGATGTGCAAGTTTTTATACACGCCCAACATCGGCAGCAATGTCCGCTGCGCTGACCAGTACACGCCGGTCAACAAAATCGGCAAGCCTTGATACGTGTTTAGCAATTCCTTGATACCGCCGAGGCCGCCAAATTCTTCGGCACGGACGATGGTCAGTATTTTATTGTCTCGCAACCAACTCAATAACTCAGCCGCATGGGAGGTCTTCCAATCCCAATTATTGCCCGCTGGATTCAACGTGACCGCCCGCACGTCGTGTTCCTTCATGAGTGGCCCCAATTCCGCAGGACCTGGAAATTCTTCCGTACTCGCTGGCATCAGGTTCCACACCGCGAAGAGATACGGGTAAGGCCGGAGCATTTTGCTCAAGTCGAGGTTCGAATACATCGGGTCGTATGTGACGGAAAGCACCGATGCCACGAGTGCCCCGGAGATCGAGCAGTGCTCCATTTCGTCCACCAAATGCTTCAGGCTCCAGCGCTCCGCGGGATGCTTGTTTCGTTTGGGACCAATGTTGGTAAAGCCGTCAAAAAACAGCAACGGTTCCTCATTCGATGCCCATGCCGACGCGGGCAACGAATTGGCCAGTGCCAGCCCCATCCCTGCCAATGCACTGTTTTTTATAAAACTCCTTCTTGAATGTTGGTTCTTAAACATGAATTCTGTTGCTCTGGTTTATACGTTTATTTGTTTCATGGTTTTTCCTTAATGCCTTATATGGGCGCTTTTAGAAAAACCCGATAAAATTTGCTTGATCAGTCCGCCAATAGTTTTGCCATGGCTTCCATCACCACTTTCTCGGCTCCGGGCTTGACGCCTGACGCCGGGCCCACTTCGTAGCCGCCTTCTTCGTAGGCGCTGGCCGGGCAGATATATCCCGGCGCGTAGTCACCGTAGCCGGCCACCGCCACGAACAAATCGTCGCGCATTTGCTTCGCGGCCAACTGGAAAGCCACCAAAGGCTCGCCGGGCAGGTGCAATATCCGCGCATTGCCCACGCGGAGGCACGAGAGCGGAATAAACTGCCCACGGTCCTGGCGTTTTGCCAGCACCAGCTTATACACGTTATTCGCCAAGAAAATGGGATTATGCTCGGCAAGTTCCTGCTCGAGCGCGATAGCGGTCTCGGCAATAGGCAGTTCCAACGGCGTCCAGCTCCAGCCAATGCTTTCAGGCGTTATCGGCGTTTTTTCAGTTTTTTCCCAAGCGCGCTCCATTCCGGCAGCCAGGCGCTGGGCCAGCGCATAGCGATTTTCTTTCGACCCGTCGTTGTACTTGCCAGCCGTAATGTCGCCACCGGCGCCATTAAAATGTAGATGCAGGGCTTCCGGCACGGCCATTTGCCGCATAAAGCGGGCTATCCCCGGAAAGTCCGGGTTAGCATTGCCGGTGCGGTAATAGCTTTGCGGATGGCAAGCGTAGTAGCTGAGCACAGCCACGGGCTTGTCGCCATTCCAAAAGCTGACTAACGAAACTTCCGGATCGATTACGCCCTCGGGGTATGCCCGGATGTCAGCACGGGCGCTGGCCGAAGTACGGCTGATGGTGGCCTTGCCATTTTCGTCGAGTATGCGCCGGTTAGACGCGACTTGGTGCACGAACGAGGTTCCCAGGCCAACGTGGGTCACCGCTTGCGGGTGTTGCACGGCCTCCCGGACAGCGTGTTCCAAGCGTTGCAACAGCTCCCTGGCAAAGGTGCCTTCGTAATTGATCGGGTCCAACCCCTTAGACAGCAACAAGGCTTCGGCGCCAAAATCGCAGGTGGGCGCATCATGCTGGTGCACGGTATGCACGGCCACGCGCTCAGGCACCGTGCCTGCCGCGCGCGCCAAAACCCGCTTAAACTCGTCCTGCCCTTCGTTGGCAATCCCAATCCAGTCGACCGAGCAAAGCACAATCGGGTGGCCTGAGCCGGAGATAACGATTCCCTTTGCCCGCAGGCCCATGTCCCAGCTGTGGGTCATGCTATCGTAGGTGAGATAGCTTCCCACGGGCGGCGTGGCATCCACGTCAAAGACGCTGACCGTGACGAGGCCTTCTCCATCGTCCTGCTGCGCAGGCGAATCCGCAGGCCGCGCCGCAAGCAACAGGGGCAATGCCATAGCCAAGGCCACCAAAAACTTTGCTCGTACTGCAATAAATGATACGTATTTCATGCTGGACAGTTATATTGCTTTCAATGACTCCCGGTTTTCGTACACTTTGATAACCGCATTGGCAATATCGTCCATATCGCTCCGGCTTCCGAGCAAGACGCCCGACGCCCAAAAAGCGATGAGGGTTTCATCGGTAATCTTGTCGCAGTTAGGCAGGTGCATCCCTTCGCGGTAGTCTTTCAAGCGCCGCTTGCTGAAAAATTGCTTGTAAACACGCTGTTCCAAGATCGTATCGACCCACGTGTCTTTGTGCAATCCCCTGCGGATGTATGAGGTAAACGGTACGCCTTCCGCTTGTATCGCTTTCAGGAACTGGCTGCGCTCCAAGCCACCGAAAAAAGCCTTGTCGTACCGCATGGCATAGTTGTAATACGCGCCGTTCTCCGTGCCGGGATATTGCTTTTGGGGAATCACGCCGCCAAAATCCTTCAACTTTTCGTTCAAGTAATTCGCGTTGGCATTGCGGGTCTCAAAACGCTCCTTGGCTTTGTCCAGCTGGCCCATCAAGATCGCTCCTTCAAACTCATTCATCCGGTATTTGGGACCGATGCGCTCGTTAGCGCCCGCGCGGGAGGTGCCACGGTTCTGCACCGTGAAACATTCGCTCATCAAGGCTTCGTCGTTCCCGACGACAGCCCCGCCCTCACCCGCGGATATGGACTTGCTGGCCTGGAAGCTGAAACAGCCCAAATCGCCAATCAAGCCCACCGCTTGGCCTTGGTATGTGGTAAACGGCGCCTGGCAGGCGTCCTCAATGACTTTCAAGCCATGTTTGCGCGCGATAGCCATGATCCGTTCCATATTGGCGGGGAAACCCATGATATGCACGGGCATGATGGCTTTCGTGTTGGCATTGACGTGTTTTTCCACTTCGTCCGGATCCAGCTGGAAAGATTCGGGATCCAAGTCGACTAAGACCGGTAATGCCCGGCTGGTCAAAATCGCCGATATGGTGCCGAAGTCCGTGTATGGCGAGGTAATGACCTCATCCCCCGGACCGATATTCAGCGCTTCTACGCAGGTGCTCAGGGCTTGCGTGCCCGACCCGGTGCCCACGCAATAGTTTGACCCGATCAGTTCGGCAAACCGCTTTTCAAAGGTAGGCACGGTGCCGGTTTGGGATTGTATGCGGCTCCATATCCCGCTTTTCGTCGTCTTGACAACGCTTTCCACCATCTTGTCATCCACAAACGGCCAACGTGGCCAGGTCTTGTTATTACGTATTGCAGTACCCCCCAAAACGGCGGGCTTGCCCGCATCACGCGTGAAAACTGACGCATACGATGGCAACGCTGACGTGGCCAGTGCCGCTGCAAGCGTTCCTTGCCCTACTTTCCCAATAAATTTTCGACGATTTAACTCTTTCATCTTGTATTCTTCCTTGAAATTCTGTTTCTGTTCATTCGGTATTCCGTAGCGCGGCCTGCGTATTAATCCGTTTTGGAAAACAACGCGTCCAAATCCTTGATAATGCCATTGAATCGTTCGATTGACGCTTCGGTGATGCGTTCCGAGGCATTCTTGGTCATCATCAACTTAAAGGTTTTGCCGACCATAATGTCTATTGCCGGATGCACGGGGATGAAGAGGTCGCGCGAGGAGGCTTCTTGGGCCTCATAATACTGCTTCTCTACATAGTTAATTCCCCAAATCACCAAGGTGCACGCCCCGTCTTTGTACACCAAGCTGAGGTCATAGGTCATGTACATGCCCACCGACTGCAACAATTTATCGCTTATGCTCACATAATCGGTTATCCGGCATACGATGTGGTCGTCACTACTGGCATGGAATGCGCCAGCGTAGGGGTTCAGCACATTATTTAAGTAGTCGCTCGCGGCGTTTCGCATCTCGTCCTTGCTCAGTTCCGACTCGAAATCGACTTGGAACACGACCTCTTTGCCCACCACGGGAATGGAGTCTGCGCGGAACTGTGCAACCTGCCCATAAACCGCCACACACGGCAAAACAAGAATAAGCAAAAAAAGCAACGAACTCCTGATCATCATAAGCATGTTACGTTTTCGTGGCAACAGCCGCATTAGCAAGGTGATAAGCATATAAACCTGACAGGTTAAAATAACCTGCCAGGTTTAGTACACCAACACTCATCCCATTCGTTTAACCACACTATTTAATCGATTTTCCTTAATCGATCACCCAAAAGTTTTCCGCAGCGTTAAAATTGCTAAACGCATAAATATCACCGTTGGCTTCCATGCCATACAGCGTGGTGCCCGCACCGAATATCCGTTCAAAACGATCCCAGCCGCTGCCAATCCGGCTACGGGAGCCAAGCGCGCCACTCACGGTGTACGGGGTGCTCCATAAATAGCCCTCATCGTCTACCAACAACATGGTCTGGTGATTAAACAAGGCGATCACACCGTAGGCATCGTATCCCTCGCCTCGGTTTGTACCGTTCGGGGCACCCCAAGTGGCGTTGTTGCGGGCTACCCATGTTTGGATTGCTCCAGCGATCGAACGGGAGAAGAAAAAGCCCCGCGTAGGTAAGAACTGTTCAAAGACAAAACCAGAACCAAACGTAGCGGGTCCTACTTGGCTAAGTACTCCTTCGTCAAACTGCACCATGGCTACGCCATTGCCCGTCGTTATCCCGATAAACTTGTCGTCGTCGTAGAAGAAGAAATCCCGATAGGTCGTTCTAGGCGCCAGGCCCGGATACGATGCGGCTTGGGTCAACTCCCCATCCGCGCCGATAGCGTACTCGATTAAGTCGCCATTGGCATTCCATTCATATACCAAAGCGCCGTACTGGTCGAAATATTTGCTTTCCGCATCGCCTTGCAAAGCGATCTTTGTCCCGCGCTCGGACAATACCGCTGGCGCGTGAAAGGTTTGGAAATCGTTGTACACCGTATCAATCCCTTGCGGCGGGAAAAACACCGTGCGAAACTGGAACTCGCCGCCATCCGGAAAGTTCGCCAAGGCCACTTCGTTGTCTTCGCGTTCGATCTTGACCGTATCTAACTCACTGAGGGTATTGGTGTACACAATCTCTGAAAACAATACGCTATCCCCCACAGTGGATGCAGAAAGCGTTAAATTATACGTAGCTTGTTGGTTATCGTAGTCAAAGGCTTGCACCCTGCGGGCCCGCAAGCCATCGCCAAACTCCAGCCCCCATACGGAAACCGAAGCAGTAGAGAAGAGGGAAGTTTCGCCACGGTCATTCACGTTACGGAACTCAAACAAGGTACTGCCCTCCGGCAGATTGTCTAAAGTTATGGAATCTTTATGCACTCCGGAACCGCTCCGGTTCACCTCTTTTACAATGGAGTCTTGCCGCATGTTCCAATAGATCACCGTCCGGTCAATCTTAGGGTCTGCGCTTATGTACCAGGTAACCTTGGCCCGGCCGAAACCGGGGAAGTATTCGATTGAATCCACTTTCCCCAGGTAAACGATCTCCTCGCGATCAGCATACTCCTGCTGGATGTCATTCATCTTGTCGCATGATGACAACGCGAATAGCAAGCATGCCAAAAGCCCGAGTGCCACAGGAGGGAATGTTTTTGTAATCTTTTTCATCTGTTTGTCTTTAATCGTCAACGATTAGTTAAGAGCGGCGGCGGACGATCATCCGCCGCCTTCCTACTATCCTAATCCGTACTATTTAATGTCAATCCTCCGGCACTACCGTGTTATCGCCGTAGAATGTGATCTCCCCCATCGAAAAATAGTTGTTGGAAGGTGGTGGCATAATGCCGGCCGCTTCGCGCACGAATAGCCGGATATACCGCACGGGTTCGGCGTCGATGGGCATTTCGTATTCCGTTCCATTGGCAGCTAAGTTCAACACGGCCTGCGGATCGGGTGGCACCATGCGGTCATAACGCGGAATGGCATGCCAGCCCAAATATTCCCAATCATCCTTAAACGTGCGCTCGGGCATTATCGTGGTGTTATCCACGGCGTGGATGGCGCCCCAGCGAACGCTCGTTTCATCCAACCAATAAGGCCGGTCGGACAACTGGTCAAAATCAATCTCGTCCGAACCCCAAAGTTCAAACTGGGTAATGTTAACTTGGCCGTACACGGAGTTGACGTGGTAGCCGTGAATAACGATTCGGCTCAGTTTAACCACTTCGCCTATGTCAATCGTCATGGATAGCCCGCTATTGCCAGGGTTCGTCAACCAACCGTGGCCTGACGTATTCACGATATTATCCCACAACATCCCGATGTGCCGGCCGCCGGATGGCAACGACGACGTGTTGTCGTGTGGCATGCTCGCCCGAAAATCAACGTAGGGCTTAGGAATTACCGTTTCAAAAAATGGCGTGGTCGTTAGGTACGTCGTGTCAGACACATTGCCCCACTTGTCTTCAAAGGCGATCGCAAAGGTCGCCTGCTCCGGGTCAAACCCCCGAAACGCACGCCGTTCTTCTTCCAAGGTCGTGAAATACATTTCATCCCAGTCCATCTCATTGCCAGCGCCCTGCCGCATAAAACGAACGCCCAGTTCAGTCGATTTAGGGTTTTCCCAGTTAGCAATAACGCCTCCAAAGCCTGGAACCATGCCCAAAGACTTTGTTGCGATATCGATCAGCGACTCTAAGGGTTCAAACTCGATCTCCACGGGTTGGGAGCGTTGTTCTTGCCGGTTGACTTTGTACAAGGTGGCCTTCACGCGATCTACTCGATGGAAGCCCTCGATAGTCAGCTCGTTCTTATGCACGGAGGCCTTTTCAGTATAGGTGCGCCCATCGCGCTCGTATTCGGCCATGATATACAGGATATCCGGGTCATTGGGGATGTTGTAGCGGATTTCGGCCCCGCCGTTGATGGGCGTAATTTCGTACCCTTCTAAGGCTGCTGCGCCCCAAGAACCGCCCGCCGGACGCCGGTCCTCCATTTCCTGGCAACCCAAAAAAGCGCCCAGCATTAGGGTGGATATCAATATAAAGCTATATTTTTTCATCACAAAACGTTTTAACAGGTGGTTATTTCTAATACCGTGACTACCAGCCATAGGTCTGTTCCAAATTGGTATTTGTACGTAAATCATTCAGGTGGATGGGGAATAAGTAATCCCTAAAGGTAACCTGTCTTTGTCTGGTATCGTACACCGTAGGAACATAAAATGCCTCATCAGTTATGTTATCGCCACCCCACCGCATCGGTGGTAACGTCCAATAGCGGTCGGCGATTTTCCAGCGGCGCACATCCCAATATCGCTGTCCTTCGAATGCCAATTCGATCAGGCGTTCCTTTTGGATAATTTCACGCATCTCGGTTTTGTTGCTCGGCGCATCGGGGTTATAGGCCGCGTCTCGCCAAGATTCGACCACGCCATTTAAACCCGAATGTGTTCTGATTTCATCAACCCAGTAGTATACCTCGGCATCCGGCTGTTCTTTGGTTTCGTTCAGGGCCTCTGCATACAGCAGGTACAAATCGGATAAGCGGAGCAATGGGAAGTGATAGGGATGGTTAGTAATTCCTCTACCCGCGATACCTTGGCTGCCAGATGATTCAAACGGGATTATTTTTTTAGGTGTGTATGATCCATGACCTGATGCTGGGCCAATTTCGTGGGGACGGCTCTTAATGAACGGGCTGAACGTCATGCCACCATCGGTCGTCGTAGATGCCAGTTCATAAAAACCACGATCAAAGCCGAGATGTGCATAGAACCGCGGTTCCCGATTGAAATGTTTGGAGGCAGTCACTTCGCCCGTTGCTACATACGAAGCGTGGTTATCGGCAGGTGTGGCGCGGCGCGGGTTATTCCGGTTGGCGTAGTCAAAATGCCGGTCATCCTCGATCGGCACGCCGTTATTGCTGTAGTACAAATCGCCCATGTGCCAAGAGGCAGATAGATAATTCATATTAATCGGCTGATCCGTGGCGTATAAAAACTGAAAAAGACTGGTCATCATATTGCCCAACACATTTGCTGTTGGGTTTCCTTTACTATTGGCGAACTGCTCTTGGGTTGCCCAAATCACGCCCGTATTGCGCTCGATATCCTCGGTAATAGCCTTTCGCACCGTCATCATCGTCACAAGCGTGTCGTTCATGGCAAACGTGCCGGGCGAGGCGAACTTGTTAAACTCGTACAAGCGGAAGCCTGCGCTATGGGCAGTTTCGATCGCTTCCAGCGTTGCTTCAGCCACACGCTCCCACTTTGCGGGGTCGTAAGTAGAAGGGATCAGTTGCACGCCGCGGTTATCAACCCACCCGGCGTAATCCGTGTTTCCGTTAAACAAGGGGCTTGCCGCCCACGCTAACACCTTCGCTTTGACGCCTAAGGCGATCACCTGGGTAATCCGGCCCTGATCCGTCGTGTAATCCTGCGTAGTCAGCGGTAATCCCGCTGCTGCCTCATCCAGCAATTCCACGATATAATCTACGACGTCATCGATCGGCTCGCGGTATACCATCACCTCTTCGGTCGAAGCCCCCAACGGAATGTTCTCGCGGACCACGACGATCGGGCCGTACAGCTGCATTAGGAAAAAATGGTAATAGGCCTTCAAGAAGGTAGCCTCGGCAATCCATTGCTGCCGCTCGTCTTCGTCAATATCCCGTGGGATATGTGCGTTTTCCAAGAAGATGTTGCAAGCCCGAATCGCCTCGTACATGGGCTTGCCCCCATTGCGGCCCGACCAATAATCCAGCCAGGGCGAACCCGCGTTTTGGTTGCCTTGGGAGATTTGCCCCGCGGGTAGGTTTCCCGCTCGTGTCTCTGTCCGCCAGTCAAACTCGTCCCGGCTTGTGAAATAAGCTGGGTACCAATGCGGGTTCGTCGGGTCTGGCAAATACGAGTAGACCGTACGCAGGAACTTGTCCATTACCGACCGGTTGGAGAAGGTATGGTCGAGGGTCGCCGTGTCGTTTGGCACCACATCGAGGTAATTACAACTCATCACCCCCATCAGGAGGGTAAGCGCCAATATTTTTCTTAAACTCTTCATCTTAAAATCAATTTTGTTACGTTTTTCAACGCTCGTTTAGAAACCTACGCTTAAGCCAACGTTAAACACCCGTTGTACCGGGTAGCCTAAGCCGTTGCCCGCCATCTCCGGATCCCACATCTTGAAGCTCGACCAATGGAACAAGTTCGTGCCGCTGGCATAAACCCGCAGGGAGTTGACATGGAACCGGTTCGTCAGGCTTTGCGGAACAGTGTATCCAAACTCAGCCTGCTTCAGCCGCAGGAACGCCCCATTTTGTATCCAGTAGGTGCTCGTCTGGCTGTTGTTGGCAATATTGTAATCCGACAACCTGGGCCAAAACGCATAAATATCGCGGTTGGTTTCCGACCAATGGTCGTCGGCAATGTATTGCAACACGCCCCGTTGGCCTTGATTGACAAATGGCGTAATAGCGCCTGGATCGATAAAGAACGACGACCGGGCCGAGCCTTGGAAAAACACGTTGAGGTCAAAGGCCTTGTAACCTACGGTGAAACCACCGCCATAGATAATCTCCGGGATGGTGGGGTACCCAATCGGCACCATGTCGTCTTGGTTGATCAATCCATCGCCATTGATGTCCTTGTACTTGATGTCCCCTGCCATGTACTGGCCAGCGAACTGCCGGGGCGAGTTGTTCACTTCTTCCTCGTCAATGAATAGCCGCTCGGCGATATAGCCCATGGGCTGGTTGATTTTCCGCCCGATCGCCGAACGCCAAGGCACGTCGCTGTAGTCTGCCTCTTCGAAATGCGTGTATCTTGCCGAGGCATAAGTGAAGTTTCCATTCACTAACAGCCAGAAATCTTCGTTAAAGTTTTTGTCATACTTCAGCTCGGATTCAAAGCCTTTCCCTTCGGCAGCTCCCAAGTTGGCCTGCGGGATGGTCCGCAAGCCCATGGTTGTTGGGATATCCGGCCGGGTTTGCAGGATGTTTTCGCGGGTTTCCCAGAAATAATCCGAATTGAGCGTAATCTGGTTGTCAAACAACCCGATTTCCAAGCCTACGTTAGACTTTGTTGCGATTTCCCAGGTAATCAGGTCGTTTGCGTAGCGGTCAATCCGGATGCCGCTGCGGAAGTAGCTGTCGTTGCCCGAACCAGGCAAGCCAAACCAGTAGCCCGGCCCGCTCATGTCAATCTGCGACATGTAGAAAAAGCGATCATTGATATGGCCAATGGCATCGTTCCCCACTTTGCCGTAGGTACCTTTCAAGCGCAAGTTGGAAATAACCCCCCGGTAATCCGACATAAAATGCTCGTTGTGGACCGCCCAAGCCGCGCCAATCGTCGGGAAAAAGCCCCAGCGGTTCCGTTTGGCAAAGCGCTCCGTACCGTTCACGCCAAGGTTAAACTCCACGAAATAGCGGGAATCAAAGCCATAGGCCAAGCGGGCGGCCGACGAGATGTTCCGCGAAGGCAGGGAAGCCTGGATAAAATCGGACGGCCCGTTGTTATACACGGTCGCGAAGTTTAGTGCGCCCGTTTCGTTCCGAATGGTGCCGACGAGCAAGGCGTTCAAGTCATGCACGCCGCCCAGCAACTTATTGTAGGTCAAGCGTACATCGCCGTACAGGGCGGCATTGACGGACCGGGAGTCGTTGCCGTATCGCAAATATTCGGTACCCGTATCGGGGTTCAGCGCTAGCAATTGGTAGGACCCATCCAGGGTGTTCATCGGCGTGTAGTAGAAGGGCGAGTAGCTGCGCTCCAAGGAATAAAATGCCTTGCGCATGGCGTTGAACGTACCGCGGGCTGTCAAGCCCTCTAGCGCGCCTACGAACTTGTGTTCCATCTCCATTTGCAAAAGCATGGTGGACTCCTTCGACTCTTGGTTCGAGCTGACCACGCGAGCTAGGGGGTTAACGTATTGCCCCAGTTCGGGCCCCATGCCAAACAAGATATGCCGCACACCATCGTAAGTAGCGTCACCAGGATAATAAGGCAAGAACTTGACGGGGGTGGCGTTTCGTGCCCAATGGAATACGTCGGCACCACCGGCGCTAGGCCCCGTCCGGTCGTCAAACGAACCATAGGCCCGCACAACGCCCGTGGTGGTCGGCGCAAAGCGGATGGTCACGTTGGAACGGATTTGGAGCCGGTCGATATTGATGTTGTTGTTGAATAGGTTCTCGGCGCTCTCCTTCATAATCCCTTGGTCATTCTGGTACCCTGCCGCCAAGTAATACTGCACGGCCTGCCCGCCACCGGTCAAGTTGAGGTTGATCCGCCGGTTGGTTGCATGGTCTTTCAGCAAGTAATCATACCAGTCCACATTGGGGTAGCGGACGGGGTCGCTACCACGCTCTGTTTCAAATATGGTCGACAGGCTATGGGGAAGTTCCCTTTCCGCGTCCCGCGTCCGGACTGCCTCATTATGCAGCCGCATATAGGTAATCGGGTCCGCCAAATCGACCAGTTTTGTGTTCATCGAGGTTGACTGTTCCGCCCGTAGGTTAATCGAGAGGCGGTCTGCCGTACCCACTTTTGTCGTGACCAGGATGACGCCGTTGGCGCCGCGCGCACCATATAAGGCAGCAGCACTGGCATCCTTCAGGATCGAAAAAGATTCGATATCATCGACGTTCAGCCGTGCCAAATCATTGGTGGTCATCTCGATACCATCGACCAAGATCAACGGATCCCGCTTGCCACCTGCGCTAAACGTCGTAATCCCGCGGATGAAGAACTCCGCGTTGTCCAGCCCCGGTTCGCCCGAGCGCTGGTAGGCGATGACGCCCGACATCCTGCCGGCAAAGGCGGTCGTCAAGTTGCTGGAAGGGACGCGCAACTCGCCCGGGTTCACCGTCGAAATCGCGCTCACCACGCTTTCCTTCTTCTGCGCCGCGCCAAAGGCGGTGACGACTACCTCCTCCATGCCTTCGGTCGCTTCTACCAGCGTGACCCGGATCTCAGTCCGGCCCTTAACCGGTATCTCTTGCGACACCCAGCCCACGGAGCTAATTTCCAATATGGCGTTGTCGTTTGGAACAGTCAACGAGAAGTTACCGTTCAAATCCGACACGGTGCCGATAGTTGTTCCTTGGACCTTGATGCTCGCCCCAATGATCCCTGCCTCTTCCGCATCCATGACCCGGCCCGTAATCGTGCGCTCTTGCAACAGGACAGTAGCCACATTGGCGTTCACGCTTGCGGGCAAAACACACGGCGCCAAGGCGATCATTGCAAGAACCGCGTATTTGTAAAATTTACCGTTCATAATTCATAGTTATTGTGGGTTCAAATTTTCACTCCAAACGAGCGGGCTATACCTGTCGACCCTCGAAATACGCTCGAGGAAATCGGCCGTTTTAGAGTGATGGTTATCAAAACTGCTTCTTTTGCTTTTTTTTAGGTTTATGTTCGTTCCGGGAGGCAATCGCATGCACTTGCACACCGCTCGCCACCCGCCACTTGACATGATAATGTTCGACAGTAGAAGGCGAACTGCCCGACCATCCGCTTGCAATCAAGCCAGATGGTTGCCTTACTGGTTAGCCTGTTTCGTACTTCTTTCTCATAATTTGTTAATTTAATAGTTAGGTGAATCGTTTCGTTTGTCTGCTATCGTGATCTAACGCCAGCAACACGCTGATTTGCTTGCCTTTGTTTTATTTCTCTTTACGATTCAGCACAAATCCGCAAGCGATAAAATGCCAGCAATACGTGCTTACTTGGGCCAACAGGTCGTTTTACTACCCGCAATTAACGTTTCACAACATCGAATTATGCGGTTTATAATCGTTTTACGAACTAAAAGTAAACACTTTATTTTAATAATGCAATGTTTTTGATCTTTTTTTTGATGTTTATGCCCGAATGATGCAGAATTTACCAGCAAAACCGCCACCCAACTGAACAGATCATGCGTATTTTGCCGGATTAAGTGCGGGTTTACGCGACACACCAGCGCGGAAATAGGCCAAGCTAACCTGTAGTAACACACCCCGCAGCGGCGGCGACATGGCCGAACGTTTGCGGGTTCGCGATGGGGAAACCTTGCACAAGCTGGCACCCGCGGGGAAGCAAACAACAGGACATCACGCACCTTCCTTTTTATTTATCCCAGCTTTTGTTAGGCAGAGACCACAAAATACGGGCAATATACACGCGCCCGTACGCGCCATATTTCGTAGGTTCCGTTCGCGCCATGCCCTCTGACGTGGTTATCCAGGTTTCGTGTTCGTTTACGTGGTTCACCCCGAAATTGCCCAGTTGCGCGCCCTTATTAGGTACCGCGATTCGCTCCGAAGCCCGAATGACGGTCAGGTTTTCCGTGTCTACCGCCGCGATAAACAGCGGCGCCCTGTGGCGCACGACATGGTCGTTGTCCGCACCCCGGCGCGTATAGACCAAAAACAGCCCTTCGCTATGCGTCGCCCAATGTTGCTGGGTGTTATAGCTGCCCAATACCTCGCCGTCATCAAAACGCCACAATACGGGCGTGGAGAAACGGAGGCCGTCATCGCTCGCGGCGACGTATGCCGCGTCGTTGTTCCGCAATGTCAGGTAATATCGGCCTTGGTAGTAGGTGAGCGATGGTTCGGCAAAACCGCGGCCGGCGGGGAACGGAAGGATGTCCCCATGCGCCGCATATTCCAGCGTATTGCCATCAAACGTGCAACGCATGACGGTCACGCTGTACATGCCCGTCTCCTTGTCCGTTGCATACGTGGGCAACAGAATATCCCCGTTAACCAAATCAACCCGCTGCACGCTGCCGGCGCCCTCGCTCGAAAAAGGGAACTCGCTCGGCAACTCCAATTCCTGCCAGGGCGACCACGTGTCTTCGTCCTTGTCGTAAACCGCCCAGACCGTAGACCTTTTCGAACCCGGGATCAGATGGTTGTCATCGTACCGAACGGTATGCCCGGTTCCCAAAAGCTTGCCGGATTTCAGGTGGAACTTAGGCGTGAAGTCAGATATGCCCACCTCCAGCGTGCCACCCTCCGCGCGCCTGCCTAACGTATTCGCGTTTTCGCGGAATGGGGTCCATGTCTTGCCGCCTTCGTTGCTTTTGAGGTCAAAAAGCGCAAAGAAGACATCGCTGCATGCCAAAAGCCACTTTTGCATCGTGAGGACGATCGTCGTGTCCTCCCCTAACACGAATCCGGCACGCGGATGAAACCAATTGGTGTGGCCGTCATAGCCCGCACTCACCACGTCCAGCTGTAGCTGGTAAGTTAATTCTTCGGCCGTTTGCCGTTTGGTTAATAATTGGCAACCCATGAAGGGCAAGGCAACAGCCAATAGCCACCCAAGGTGCAAGCGACAACGTTTCATAATAATTCTCCCGCGTGTTTGATGTATCAATTTAGGTTTT
>CAYUIZ010000026.1:0-30170 GCA_964444885.1 uncultured Sphingobacteriaceae bacterium
ACCAGCGCGTTTTGCGCGTTTAGCACCCAATGGTTTTCGTCGGGCAAGTATAGCAACCGGCTTTTGATGCCTTTGAGCTGTGCCGCTTGGAACGCTTCCAGACCCTGCTCAATGCTTACCCGGTAGTCGCGGCCACCTTGAATGACCAGAATCGGCGTGTCCCACTGGTTCACGAAGTTGATTGGGTTAAAGTCCCGGTAGGTCTTTTTATTCTTTTCGTCCCAATAGGGGCCGCCAAGGTCTTTATTCGCAAAGAACAGCTCTTCGGTGGTGCCGTACCAGCTGCGCATATCGAACAGGCCGTTGTGCGAAATGAACGTTTTGAAGCGTCCTTCGTGCACGCCGGCCAGCATGAATACCGAGTAGCCGCCAAAGCTGGCGCCGATAGCGCCCAGCCGATCGCTGTCCACATAGGGCTCTTTAGCCACGTCGTCAATCGCCGATAAGTAGTCGCGAATAGGCTGCCCGCCCCAGTCACCGCTGATTTGCTCGTTCCACGCCACGCCATGCCCCGGCATGCCGCGGCGGTTGGGCGCAACGACGATATAGCCTTGTGCGGCAATTAATTGCAGGTTCCAGCGGAAGGAATAGAACTGGGTGAGCGCCGATTGCGGACCGCCTTGGCAGTATAGCAACGTGGGGTATTTCTTCGTTGGGTCAAAATCCGGCGGGTAGACCACCCAGGAAAACAGGTCTTTGCCGTCGCTCGCCTTCGTGACGCGAGAGACAACGGCGCTGGACGCAATTTGGCTGTACATCTCGTCGTTCACCCGGCTTATTTGCGCCAGCGTGCCGGCTTGGGTATCGAAGCGGTATAGTTCCGCAGCGCGGTTGATCGTGGTCAATGTCACGAATAAATGCTGGCCGGATTGCCCGACGATCCCCGTAATATCATGTTCGCCAGAGCTAATTTGCCGGATGGCCGATGCGCCCTGCTGCCGCAGGTTGTTGCCCAGGTCGAGTTGGAATAGCTGAATGGTACCCCGCACGGCGGCGGTAAACCAGATTGCGCGGCTGTTTTGTGCCCACACAAATCCGTTGACGGTGCCGTCCCAATCCTTCGTGAGGTTATGCCGCTGGCTGGTGCGTTTGTCAAAAACGATGATGTCGTTCTTGTCAGCTTCGTAGCCGTCTTCTTTCATGCTGAGCCAAGCCAGCCGCTGCCCGTCCGGACTGTAGTCGGGATGGGTATCGTAGCCGGCCATGCCCGCGGTTAAGTTTGTTGTTTGGCCTGTTTCTAAGTCGTATTGGTAAATGTCCGCATTAGTGCTTAGCGCGTATTCCGTGCCGTATTTTTTCTTGCTCACATACAGAATGCGCTTGCCATCGGGACTCCAAATCACATCTTCTTTGCCACCAAAGGGCTGTTGCGGGGCATGGTAAGGTTCGCCTGCCATAATGTCGATGGCTTCGCCGAGTTTACCCCCGTTGAAGGGCGCGTAATGCACGTGGTGGAACTTGCCGTCCGTCCAGCTATCCCAGTGCCGATAATGCAGTTGGTCGTACACGTATGCATTCGACTCAGGGAGGTCGGCGTGCCGGTCGGTGCTATGGTTTTTCTTAATCGGCACGGACCGGGTGAAGAGGATATGCTTGCCATCCGGCGATATCCGCACGTTATGCAGGGAGACGTCATCCGGCGTCAGCTGCTGGGCATCCGTGGTGCCCATAGCCTGTTGGTACAATTTGCCGCCATGCAGGTACGTGATGGCGTGTGTTTTTTCGTCGATGTGTACGATCTGTTCGCTGCCGGCTTTTGTCGTCAGTTGTGTCGCCGGGCCGCCTGCTACGGGCACCATAAAGAGATTCCGTTCGCTTGTGGTGGCTTTCCAGTCGTACTGGGATACGCCATAGATGGCGTACTTGCCGTCTGGTGTCAGCGTTTCGGCCGATAGGCGGCCCAGTTCCCAAAGTTTTTCAGGGGTTAGCGGCTGTTGGGCGATGCCTGATCCAGCCAATGCCACCGCGGATAACGTCATAATTGCTGCTTTCATGTTGTGTCGCTAAGGGTTGCGCTCCGAGCGCTGCGTTAGTCGCTGGTATCGGGGGAAGCTGTTTTGGCCATTCCCGATATCGTCTCGCCGGAGGGGTAATAATTTTCGTGCAAGGTAATCAACCTCGGAATAAAAGTGAAAGAACGACCGATTTAAATCCGTCACGTTCGCCATGGTCCGAAGTTTTATCCGGCTTTGATGAGGCCTGCCCGCTTGAGCAGGGCATCGGGCTGTGGCGCTCGTCCGCGAAACTCCACATACAACTGCATGGGGTCTGCCGTTCCGCCGCTACGCAACAGCTTCTTGAACTTGGCCGCTGTCTCGGGGTTGAAAATGCCGGTTTGACGGAAGTAATCATATGCATCTGCATCCAAGACTTCCGCCCATTTGTAGGAGTAATACCCAGCGGCGTACCCCCCTGCAAAGATGTGCGAAAACGATGGGCTTTGCGCGGTGCCTGGAATAGGGGGGTATAGCAGGGTTTCCGCTAGGATTTCGCGCTCAAACTGTTCAACGGATGCCCCGGCGCCGAATTGGCCGGAGTGGTAGGCCATGTCAAGCAGGCCGAAGCTAAGCTGGCGTACGGTCTGGTAGCCTTCCATAAAATTGGCGGCGGCCACGATTTTGTCAACTTGCCCGGCTGGCAGGGGTTCGCTGCTTTGGTGATGAATGGCAAACGACTGGATGAACTCCTTGTCGTAACAATAATTTTCCAAGAACTGGGAGGGAAGCTCGACAAAGTCCCAATAGACATTCGTGCCGGATAAGCTTTCATAAGTCGTATCGGCCAAGATGCCATGAAGCGCATGCCCGAATTCGTGGAACAGCGTCGTTACTTCCTGAAATGTGAGCAGCGAGGGTGTATCGGCTGTGGGTCTCGAAAAGTTGCATACGATGGAAATATGAGGGCGTACGTTCTCGCCTGCCTTGCGGTGCTGGTCGCGGTAGCTGGTCATCCACGCACCGGGCCGTTTTCCTTCGCGGGGATGCCAGTCAGTGTAGAGCAGCGCTTTGTGCACCCCGTTTTCAAGCACCTCGTACGGGGTGACCTCCGGATGATAGACGGGGATGTCGTCACGCACGACGAATTCCAGCCCGAACAGCCGTTTGGCGAGGTCGAACGCTGCGCCGATCACCCGGTCGAGCGAAAAATAGGGGCGGAGCTTCTCCTCGTCCAAATCGAATTCCTGCACGCGGAGTTTCTCAGCGTAATAGGCATGGTCGTAGGGCATGATCGGGTCTGCGCCGTCGGTCGCAGCTAATGCGCGCAGTTTTTCGACGTCGGCGATCGCGTGGGGTTTCGCTTTAGCGAGCAGATCCGTCAGGAAGTCCATCACCGTGGCGGGCGTGGCGGCCATGCGTTCTTCCAGCACAAAGGCGGCGTGCGTTGCAAAGCCGAGCAATCGCGCGCGCCGGTCGCGCAGGGATACGATTTGCTGGATGATGCCTTCGTTGTTGCGGTCATTATTCTTAAAGGCGCGGCTGGCCGCTGCGAGGTGTAGTTCTTGCCGGAGCTGCCGGTCATCGGCATATTTCAGGAACGGCACATAACTGGGGTAATGTAGGGTAAACGCCCAGCCCGCCAGTTGCCGCTTTTCGGCCTCTTCTTTCGCCGCCTGCACAATCGACGCAGGCAGTCCGGCCAGTTGCCGCCCCTCGCTCAGGTGCAGCACGTAGTCGTTTGTCTCCTGCAGCACATTTTGCGAAAACTTCATCGTCAGGGTTGCCAATTCGCGGTCGATCTCGCGCAATGCCTGCTTGTGGGTGTCGGAAAGGCGCGCGCCTTGCCGTACAAAACTTTTGTATTGTTTCTCCAGCAGCCGCGCCTGTTCGGGAGAAAGGGAGTCAGGCGAGGTGCTTTCATACACCGTTTGCACGCGCTCGAATAGCGGTTGGTTAAGCATGATGTCGTTTTGGTATTCAGCAATCAGCGGGGCCAGTTCTTGGGCCAGCGCCTGCATGTCGTCGTTGGTTTCGGCACTGTCCAAGTTGAAAAACGTGCTCGACACAACGGCAAGTTGCTGGCCGACGCGTTCGAGCGCTTCACATGTGTTTTCGAAAGTTGGCAGGTCTTGGCTGTCGGCAATGTCTTCCACTTCGCGTTTGGCGCGGCTTATGGCTTCGAGAATGGCTGGCTTGAAATGTTCGTGCTGAATTCGGTCAAACGGAACGCTTTGAAACGGCGTGTCGAAGTGCTGTAGTAAGGGATTGTTCATGTTGCTTAAATTATCTGGCGGGGTGTTACAAATGCTCGCTAGGCAAAACTAGGGAAACCAACGATTTTTAGCAAGGATGCCAGAATTATCGACAGATTGGGTATGATGCGGGACAGGCGAAGGCGGTAACTCAAAGGGCGGATAACGCCTCGTTTTTCGGAAATGCAAAATAAATACTACTAAACCTATGTACATTACATATATTTGTTGCCGTGAATGAAAGTTCAACGAGGCAAGCGTTGCCTTATGTGCTGGGCGTAAGTGGTTTTTGGCTGGATATTTTCATTTTCCTGTCCGCTCCATGAAGCTTCTTCACATCGAAACGAGGAGTTTTTTGGCTGATATTTAACACGAACACAACAACTGTAAAACATAATGCAAAGTTTTAGGACTGAATTGGAGAATCCGATTGTTGAGCGCGAAATCATTGAATTGGACCGGAGGATCCGGCTGTACCAAGAGGGACATGCGTCGGAAGAGAAGTTCAGGAGCTTGCGCTTGGCCCGCGGTATTTACGGGCAGCGGCAACCCGGCGTTCAGATGGTTCGCATCAAGCTGCCTTTTGGCAGAGTGACGTTTAAGCAGCTGCTTAAGATAGCGGATATTTCGGATGAGTACGCGAGCAGCAACCTGCATCTTACCACCCGTCAGGATATCCAGATCCATTACGTCAGCTTGGCGCGGACGCCTGAGTTGTGGGCTCAACTGGCTGCTGACGACATGACGCTCCGCGAGGCTTGCGGCAACACCGTGCGCAACGTGACGGCATCGCCCAATGCGGGCATTGATGCCGATGAACCCTTTGACGTGTCGCCGTATGCGCATGCCGTATTTTCGTATTTCCTTCGCAATCCCATCTGCCAGGAAATGGGGCGTAAGTTCAAGTTTTGCTTTTCGTCCAGCGATAAGGATACCGCGTTTGCATTCGGGCACGATTTGGGTTTTATTCCCAAAATCCGCACGGTGGCTGGCGTGGAGCAACGCGGCTTTAAGGTCGTGCTCGGCGGCGGGCTCGGTGCGCAGCCCATGGTAGCCCATCCCGTCCATGATTTTCTGCCCGAAGACCAGCTGATACCCTATTCGGAAAGTGTTATTCGGGTTTTTGACCGCCACGGCGAGCGCAATAACCGGAATAAGGCACGTTTAAAATATGTAATTCAACGGTTGGGACTCGAAGAGGTTGTCCGGCTGATCGACGAAGAACGGACGGCCAACAAGGTCAAGACATTCGTTGTTGACCGCGATACCGTGCCGCAGCCCGCGCCACCCGATACACCGATTTCCGCGGCAAATTTGCCACAAGACTTAGCCTTGGCGTACGACGTCTGGAGGGCGACCAACGTTTATCCCCAAAAGCAGGATGGCTACTGGTCGGTCTACGTCAAAGTGACGACCGGCGATATTTCAACCCGGAAAGCGCGGGCACTGATCGAGGGTGTCCGTGACCACATTGCGGACGACATACGCATCACGCAGAACCAAGGCCTGCTGTTTAAGTTTGTGCGCGAAGCTTCCCTGCCGCATATATTTCTTGCCCTCCAACACCTCGAGCTCGCCCAGCCGGGGTTTGACAGCGTGGCGGACGTGACGACCTGCCCGGGTACGGATACCTGCAATTTGGGGATATCAAACAGTACCGAAATGGCCCGTGTGCTCGAACAGTTCATTTACACGCACTACGCGGATTTAGTTCATAACAAGGCGCTTAAAATTAAAATTAGTGGGTGCATGAATTCCTGCGGACAGCACGGATTGGCACATATTGGCCTGCATGGCAGCTCGATGAAGGCCGCCGGAAAGGTCGTGCCCGCGGCGCAGATTATGCTGGGTGGCGCTACGCTCGGCGATGGTTTGGGCCGTGTGGCCGAGCGGGTCATCAAAGTGCCCTCCAAGCGCGTCACCCAAGTCGTCCGTTTGTTGCTTGACGACTACCAGGCGCTGGCGGCGCCCGATGAGTTGTTCCATGAATATTATGACAGGCAAGGGAAGGACTACTTCTACCGGATGCTGAAACCGCTCGGTGATTTGGCTACGCTTACACCGGACGAATTTGTCGACTGGGGCCAGCGCGAGACGTTCAAGACGGCCATCGGCGTGGGCGAATGCGCCGGGGTTGTAATCGATTTGGTGGCCACATTGCTCTTCGAGTCGGAGGAGAAACTGGGCTGGGCCAATGAAAGTTACAATGCAGGCGCATATGCGGACGCGATCTACCATGCCTATAGCGTATTTGTCGGCACGGCCAAAGCCTTGCTGCTTGACAAAGGCGTGAACGGCAGTTCCCAAGTGGCGATTATCCGCGAGTTTGATACGCATTATGTTCAACAGGGGGAGGTGCCGCTGCCCACCGACGATTTCAGCACCCTGGTCTTGCAGATTAACAAATACGAGCCATCGGCGGATTTTGCGCAGCACTATCTGGCACATGCCATATCCTTTTATCAATGGGCCATGGCCCAGCGAGAAAACACCGTAGCGGTTATCAGCTAAAAAGCTGCCGTAACATACTTTACAATTGGAATATAAAAATTACCATGAATAGCACACCGAAAATCACGTTGGTAGGCGCCGGGCCAGGCGATACGGATTTGATTAGCCTGAAGGGCTTGAAGGCATTGCGCCAAGCCGACGTCATCCTGTATGATGCCTTGGTGAATGAGGACCTCCTGGATTATGCGCCTGTCAGCGCAATGCGCGTATTTGTCGGCAAGCGCGCCGGCCAGCATTCCTACAGTCAGCAGGAGATTAATAAACTGCTGGTTATGTATGCCAAATCACACGGACATGTCGTGCGGCTCAAGGGCGGGGATCCGTTTGTCTTTGGGCGCGGCGGGGAGGAAGTTTCCTATGCCGCCGCGCATGGTATTACGGCGACCGTCATTCCCGGAATTTCCAGCTCCATCGGCGTAGCGGGCTTGCAAGGCATCCCGGTGACGCATCGGGGCGTCAGTGAAAGCTTCTGGGTCATCACCGGTTCGACAACAGCGGGCCTGCTATCGGACGATATCCGCCAGGCCGCCAGCACAAACGCGACGGTCGTGATCTTGATGGGACTCAATAAGCTCGCTGAAATCGTTGCGGTGTATCGCAAGGAAGGGCGGGGACAGCTGCCTGTGGCCGTGATTCAAAACGGATCGCTTCCAGAAGAAAAGATCGCGCTGGGGACGGTCGATACGATCGTCGAGGACGTGCAGCGCGAAGGGATCGGTGCGCCGGCTGTTATCGTCATTGGCGAGGTCGTGGCGCAGCATCGTCATTTTGCAACTACCTGCCTTAATGCGATTGCTGTATGACAAATCAGCACGCAGGCAACCCGTTATTTCCTGTATATTTGCAACTCAACAGCTTGCACACGCTCGTCGTGGGCGGGGGAAACGTGGCGCTTGAAAAGCTGACAGCCATTCTCGGAAACAGTGCCCAAGCTCGGATCACGTTGGTCGCCAGTAAGGTGTCGGAGGCGGTGTTGGCACTGGTTCAGGATTTTCCGGCGGTTTCGGTAGAAGAGCGGAATTTTGAGGTTACCGATTTAGCGGGCAAAGACCTGGTCGTGGTCGCATCCAATAATGATCGTCTCAATGGGTGGATCCGCGCGGAAGCGCGCCAGCGTAACGTGCTGATTAATGTGGCGGATAAACCGGCGTTGTGCGATTTTTACCTGGGATCGATTGTTCGGAAAGGAAACCTGAAGATCGGCATATCCACCAACGGGAAATCGCCGACCATTGCCAAGCGGTTGAAAGAGTTGTTGCAGGACGCACTGCCGGAAGAGCTCGACGAAACGCTGGCCTATATGAGCCAGTTGCGGGAGCGGCTGAAAGGGGATTTTGCAGATAAGGTGCGCATCCTGAATGCCCACACGGCTGAATTGTTGGCAAGCAAAAAGGAAACGGAATGAATGAATTAGTAACGGAAATAAGCACGTTGGCTGCTGGCAAGGAGCCAGCCGAAGCACTCGCTGCTTTGGCGTACCGTTTTCCGGGGCGGATTGCGTTTTCCACGAGTTTCGGCCTGGAAGACCAAGTCGTCGCTCATTATATTTTCAAGAACAAGCTGCCGATTCGCGTGTTTACCCTCGATACGGGGCGCTTATTCAAAGAAACCTACTACACGTGGAGTCGCACCCTCGATATCTACGAAAGCGAAATCGACACTTACTTTCCTGACACGGAAGCGGTGCAGGGGATGCTTCGGGCAAAAGGACCGGCGAGTTTTTACGAGTCGGTCGAAAATCGGAAGGAATGTTGTTTTATCCGCAAGATTGAGCCGTTAAAACGGGCGTTGGCGAATGTGGATTGCTGGATTACGGGTATCCGTGCCGAGCAGTCCGACAACCGCACGAACATGGCGCAAGTGGAATGGGACGGAGCCAACGGATTGGTCAAATTCCATCCGATTTACGATTGGCCGTTGGATGCGGTCTGGCAATTCGTCAGGGAACATAATATCCCGTACAACCCCCTGCACGACAAGGGATTTCCCAGTATTGGGTGCGCGCCTTGTACACGTGCGGTGCGGCCGGGTGACGATTTTCGCGCCGGGCGCTGGTGGTGGGAAGACAAAAGCAAAAAGGAGTGCGGATTGCACGCTTCCTAATACGGAACGAAAACATTAGCAAATCAAATAAAACAGTAAACAATAATGGACTACCTGGATCAATTAGAAGCGGAGGCCATCTACATACTCCGAGAGGTAGCAGGGCAGTTTGAAAAACCGGCCTTGCTGTTCTCGGGTGGGAAAGACTCGATCACGCTTGTCCATTTGGCGGAAAAGGCATTTCGCCCCGGCAAGTTCCCGTTCCCGTTGGTACACATCGATACGGGGCACAATTTTCAGGAAACAATCACCTTTCGCGACCAGCTTGTCGAGCGCATCGGCGAACGGCTAGTCGTAGGCTATGTGCAGGAGAGCATTGACGGCGGTAAAGCGGTGGAACAGCGTGGCAAAAATGCCAGCCGCAATGCCTTGCAGACCGTGACCCTCTTGGATACCATCGCGGCCAACGGGTTTGATGCTTGCATCGGTGGCGCCAGGCGCGACGAAGAGAAGGCACGTGCGAAAGAGCGGATTTTTTCCGTGCGCGACGAGTTCGGGCAATGGGATCCGAAGCGGCAGCGCCCCGAGATATGGAATATCTGCAACGGGCGCATCCACCAGGGCGAAAACGTGCGCGTATTTCCGATCAGTAACTGGACAGAGCTGGACGTTTGGAATTACATCCGGCGGGAAGGCATCGAACTTCCGTCGATCTATTTTTCGCACGAGCGCGAAGTTATCACCCGCAATGGCCAATACATGGCTGCTTCGGAATACCTCAACATGGACCACGAGGATGTGGTGGAACAGCGCAAAGTCCGTTTCCGCACGGTAGGCGACATCACCTGCACCGCGGCCGTCCTGTCCGAGGCGTACCACATTGATGACATCATTCTCGAAATCGCGGAGTCAAAAGTGAGCGAGCGTGGCGCGCGGATGGATGACAAGGTGTCGGAAGCGGCGATGGAAGACCGCAAAAAAGGTGGTTATTTTTAATAGGTAAATTTAGATAAAGTGCTTTGCAATAGCGGTTTTGCCGCTTGATGCTCGGCATTCAACGCATAACTATGGATTTATTGAAATTCATCACGGCTGGCAGTGTGGACGACGGTAAGAGTACGCTGATCGGCCGGTTACTCTATGATACGGATTCAGTGCTGGACGACCAGCTCGAGGCCATACAGCGGGCCAACCGCAAGAACGATGACGGAACGGTTGACTTAGCCATCTTGACCGACGGACTGAAGGCCGAACGGGAACAAGGGATTACCATCGATGTCGCTTACAAATATTTCCAGACACCGCGGCGCAAGTTCATTATCGCGGACACGCCGGGCCACATCGAATATACCCGCAACATGGTGACCGGCGCATCCAATGCCGATTTGGCCATCATCCTGATCGATGCCCGCAAAGGTGTCGTCGAGCAGACCAAGCGGCATTCGTTTTTGGTGTCGCTGCTCGCCATTCCCAATATCCTCGTATGCATCAACAAGATGGATATGGTGGATTATGACGAAGCTTCGTTCGAGAAAATCAAGGCAGACTACCTTCAGTTTTCCCGCAAGCTTTCGGTCCGTCAGCTGGATTTCATTCCAGTGAGCGCACTCCGCGGCGATAACATCGTCAATCAGTCGGTTGCCATGGCGTGGTACAAGGGACCTTCCTTGCTCGATTTCCTCGAAACGGTAGACGTGCGCCTCGCCGAAGGCCAAGAGCCTACGAGGCTACCGATACAGTGGGTGATTCGCCCGCAAACCGAGCAGTACCACGATTACCGGGGCTACACGGGCCGGATCGCCAGCGGTGCGTTGGCCGTGGGCGATCCGGTTGTCGTCTTGCCCTCGGGACAGCAAAGCACGGTGCGCGCACTAGAAGTGGCCGGTACACCATCGTCAATTGCGGAAAAAGGTGCTTCGGTCACCGTTCATTTGGCCGATGATGTCGATATTAGTCGGGGCGACTTGATTGCGACTACCGGCGCACAGCCGGAGTTATCCAAAGAATTTGTGGCGGATGTCTGCTGGATGGATAAGCGGTCGCTCGACCTGAGCCAAGTGTATCTGTTGCAACATCATAGCCGTGTGGTAAAGGTGAAAGCGAGCGAGATTGTTTCCAAAATCAATATCCATACACTCGAGGAAAGCGAAGATGCAAGCTTTGGGTTGAACGATATCGGGAAAATCCGGTTTCGGGCCGCGGACTACCTACCCTTAGACCGCTACCAGGATAATAAAGCCAATGGCGGAGCCATCTTGATCGACAGCCGCAATAACCTGACTGTCGGCGCCCTGATGATATCATCGGTTGAATAGTCCGGCGGGGCCCGACAAAAATCCGCTCACGTCATTTCGACGACGCTAGGAGGAGAAATCTAAGTACTTACTCCTGTCTAACCATAGATATCTCCTCGTTCCTCGTCGATATGACGATATAGTTTAAGGTGGGGTTTTCCCTGATAACGGAAATCTGTCGTGCACCCTTCGGAGCCAGTCGTCTTGGCTAATTCGGTGAAATCTCGTATTTTAGTCCGACGGGATACCGCTAATCGACTTACCGATGCGACGCTGGCTTATTACGTATTTTGGCTTCAGCCGAACGGAAATCTACGGCATATTGACGTTGATGGTGCTGGTTTCGCTGTTGTGGGCCAGTCCTTACGTCTATCGGGCATGGGTTAACGATACCGGTTCGATCGCGGCGACCGATCTACAGGCCATTCGCGATTTTCACGCCTCGCGTATCCAAGCGGAGGTCGCGCCCGCACAGCCGTATGCCAGCGAAGAAACGGCTTATGTGCCGATACACGCGGTGGAATACTTTGAATTTGACCCCAATGGATTGCCTGTTGTTGACTGGAAGCGGCTGGGCCTTTCCGAGCGGCAGATCCGCGTCATAAAAAACTACGAAACCAAAGGTGGGCGATTCCGGAGACCGTCTGATTTGCAGAAGATTTATAGCCTTTCGGATGCCGACTACGCACGTTTGGCCCCGTATATCCGGATCGCGGCAGCAGCATCTGCACCCGCTAGCCGGGAAACGCCTGCTGAAAGCGGATTCTTGCGGGCACCCCGCGCTGAAAGCGTTGTCGCCACTTCGGAAAGGCCGTTGCTTTCCCTGGATCTCAACCGCGTGGATTCGTTGGAATTACAGCAATTGCCGGGCATTGGCCCCGTATTCGCATCGCGCATCGTCCGGTTTCGCGACGGCTTAGGCGGCTTTTATGACAAGCGCCAGTTGCTGGACGTCTATGGCTTCGATGAAGAACGCTACGAAGGGCTCGCGGCACACGTATACGCGGATGCTACCGCCGTGTCCCGGATTAATATCAATACGGCAACGTACGAGGAGCTGGCGGCACATCCGCTGATCTCCTACAAGCAAGCGAATGCCGTCGTGCAATACCGCAAGCAGCATGGTCCGTTTGCAAACGTCGATGCATTATTGGACATCGTCATCCTCGATGAGGAATTTTTGCGTAAGATTGCCCCATATTTGACAACTTCTGATGATAGAACAACAGCTGAAAGCAACGATTAGGGATATTCCCGACTTCCCTAAACCTGGAATTGTCTTTAAGGACATCACCCCCGTATTCAAACATCCTGCGCTGTGTCTGGGCATCGTCGACGCGTTCGTTGAGCGGTTGCGCGACTGCACCTTCGACGCGGTCGTGGGTATTGACAGCCGGGGCTTTCTGTTCGGGCCTATGCTCGCCGTACGATTAGGCATTCCGTTTATCCCGATCCGGAAAAAGGGCAAGTTGCCCGGTAAGACCATCAGCGAAAGCTATGCGCTGGAGTATGGGGCGGCAACGATCGAAATGCATGACGATGCTTTCGGGCCGGGTACGAAAGTGCTTATCCACGACGACCTGCTGGCGACGGGGGGCACGGTAGCGGCGAGTAGCCGGCTGGTCGAACGCCTCGGTGGCGAGGTGGTGGCCTACGCGTTTATCGTCGCACTGGATTTCCTCAACGGCCGGCAAGTGTTGGACGTAGCGCCATCGCGCATCGTGGCGCTGGCGAGTTATGATTAAGGCGGAAAACCAAAAGATGGTCTTTTCGCTATTGGGTAGAATTTAAAAAAATACGTTGATATGAAAATGGTTGTATTGGACGGGGAAGCATTAAACCCCGGCGATTTGGATTGGAGCGGCGTGGAGCGGTTTGGGCAATTGACGGTGTACGACCGCACGCCCGTGGCGCAGATTGCGGAGCGTGCGCATGAAGCCGATATTGTATTTACGAATAAAGTGCCCCTTGACGCGGCCACGCTGGACAGCCTGCCCCAATTGAAATATATAGGCGTGCTGGCTACGGGTTACAACATCATTAACACGGAGCGCGCGCGCGAGCGTGGCATCATCGTTACGAATATTCCGGGCTACAGTACGGATTCCGTGGTTCAGTTGACATTTGCGTTGTTGCTGGAGCTTTGCCATCGGGTACAGCGCCATAGCGACAGTGTATTCGAAGGGAAATGGTCGCGGTCTCCGGATTTCAGTTTCCGCGATTACCCGTTAGTGGAATTGGCGGGCAAGAATTTGGGGATTATTGGGTTCGGCGATATTGGTCAGCGTGTAGCCGACGTGGGCACCGCCCTCGGCATGCGCATCATCGCTTACAGCCGCACGCAAACCGATCAGTCGCACCGCTCCAATTTCCGTTGGGGAGATCTGGATACCCTATTGGCGGAGTCGGACGTGGTGACCATTCATGCGCCGCTGACCCCGCAGACCGACAGCTTGATCAACGCATCCACCTTAGCCAAGATGAAATCAAGTGCGTTTCTGCTGAATACGGCCCGCGGGCCCATTATTGATGAGGCGGACCTTGCCGAGGCACTGAATGCCGGCCAGATTGCCGGAGCTGGATTGGACGTGCTTTCCGCCGAACCCCCTGTCCCGGATAATCCGCTTTTCGCAGCTAAAAACTGCGTAATCACGCCGCATATCGCCTGGGCAACCAAGGAGGCGCGGACCCGGCTGATGGGGATGGTGGCCGATAACGTGCAGGCCTATGTCGATGGAAAGCCCATCAACGTAGTCAATGCCTAGGTACGGGATTACGAGTCGGGAAATCGGATGTGGTTGAGCTGACCGGATGCCGGATTTTATCGGCTGTAGCATCCCGACATTCCGCAAAATAACTTGTACCTTTGCGTACTATGGAGCAGGCAACAGCATTAGTGAGTTTTGATATACAGCGGGTGCGTGAGGATTTTCCTATCCTTTCGCGCTCGGTGAACGGGAAGCCTTTGATCTATTTGGACAACGGCGCCACTACCCAAAAGCCCAAGCAGGTGATTGACGCCATCCAGGCGTACTATACGGATTTGAACAGCAATATTCACCGCGGTGTGCATCACCTTAGCCAGCTGGCAACGGATGCCTACGAGGTGACCCGGCGTAAGCTCCGGGAATTTATCAATGCCCCGCATGAGCACGAGGTCATCCTGACGGCGGGCACGACCCACGGGATCAATCTGGTGGCGACCTGCTACGGCAAGGCGTTCGTCAATCCGGGCGACGAGATCATCATCTCGGCCATGGAACACCATTCGAACATCGTGCCCTGGCATATGCTGTGTGAGGAACGCGGTGCCGTGTTGCGCATTATTCCCGTCACGGATGAGGGCGAGCTGGACATGGATGCTTACCGTTCGTTGCTCAATGAGCGGACTAAGCTGGTATCGGTGACGTACGTGTCGAATGCCTTGGGTACCATTAACCCCGTCAAGGAAATCATCGAGCTGGCGCACAGTGCCGGTGCGCCCGTATTACTGGATGCGGCACAAGCTATTCAGCACGTGCCCGTCGATGTACAGGCGCTTGACGTGGATTTTCTGGTTTTTTCCGGCCACAAAATGTATGGGCCGACAGGTGTAGGTGTGCTTTATGGCAAGGAAAAATACCTGGACGCCATGCCGCCATACCAAGGGGGCGGCGACATGATCAAGGAAGTGACGCTGGAGAAAACAATCTACAACGACCTGCCCTTTAAGTTTGAAGCAGGCACGCCCAATATCGAGGCGGGTATATGCCTCGCCCCAGCGATAGACTATTTAAAGCACGTAGGGCTGGGCCGGATTCTCGAATACGAGCACAGCCTGCTCGAATACGCAACACAACGCATGCAGGAAATCCCCGGCTTGCGCATCATTGGCACGGCCAAGGAGAAATCGAGCGTGATTTCGTTTTTGGTCGACGGTACGCATCCCTACGACATGGGGGTCATCCTGGACAAGCTGGGCATTGCCATCCGCACCGGACACCACTGCGCTCAGCCGTTGATGGAACGTTACGGTATTCCGGGTACGGCCCGCGCGTCGCTGGCCATGTATAACACGGTCGAAGAGATTGATGCCCTCGTAGCCGGCATAACGCGTGCGACGGCGATGCTGGCCTAAGGCGGAAAGCCGTGGCCCGGCATGCTTCTTTCATACCTTAATATTGTTGACAAGTGACGATAAACGAGATACAAGACGAGCTGATCGGTGATTTTTCGTTCTTCGAAGATTGGATGGAAAAATACGAATACATCATCCAATTGGGGAAAGAGCTACCGCTGATCGACGAACAATACAAACAAGACGAATACCTGATCAAGGGGTGCCAGTCGCGCGTTTGGCTCCATGCGGCACAACAAAACGGCAAGGTGGTTTTTACGGCAGATAGCGATGCCGTGATCACCAAAGGGCTGGTCAGCCTGATGGTTAAGGTGCTGTCCGGGCAGACGCCTGACGCCATAGCGACGAGCGAGTTGTATTTCATTGACCAAATCGGTCTGAAGGAGCACCTCTCTCCAACGCGTGCTAACGGCTTGGTTTCCATGGTGAAGCAAATGAAGTTGTATGCCGCGGCGTTACAAGCACAGGGCTAGGAAAGTAATTTTTCGCATTCGCCCGGAAAATCCCGTACTATTGTATCGGTAAACCTAAATATTTCGTGGACGATGAATACGGTAAACATAAAAGTGCTGGCTGCCAAACTGGGCTTGTCGACGTCGACGGTGTCCCGGGCATTTCGGGGCAACAGCGATATCAGCAGCCAAACCAAAACCCGGATACTGGAAGCCGCCAAAGCGATGGGATACATGCCCAACGTCTACGCCAGCAACCTGCGCGAGCGCAAGAGCAAGACAATTGCGGTCGTCGTGCCGGAATTCGCCAATAACTTTTTCTCCCATGCCATCCATGGCATTGAGCGCGAAGCTCGCAAGAACGGCTACCACACGTTGATTTACGTCACCGATGACGACTACGAAAAAGAAGCCGCCTTTGTGACGGATATCTGCAACGGCAGGGTAGAGGGTGTCCTCATGTCGGTGTCGGGCGAGGAGCAACAGCACGGCTACCTCGACATGTTGTCCAAACGCAATATTCCCCTCGTTTTTTTCGACCGCTACTACGACGACGTGCCTGCAACGCGCATCACGGCCAATGACTACGAAAGCAGCTATGCGGCTACCAAGCATCTGCTGGATAATGGCTGCTCCAAGGTGGCGTATCTTGTTGTCAATAAGCACGTATCCTTTGGTAATGTCCGCCTGCAAGGCTACCAAGACGCCCTGCGTGACCATGGTCTGCAGCTGGACGAACGCTATGTCGTGGAATGCACCAACGACAAGCTGGAAATCTGGAAGCGCTTGAAAGAGGCCTTTTTCGAGCTCAAGCCCGACGGGGTGTTCGCGTCGGTCGAACGTTTGGCCATCGCCACCTACCGCTTCTGCCAGCAGGAGGGTATCCGCATCCCTGACCAAATCAAGGTTATCGGTTTTTCGAGCCTCGAAATCGCTGACCTGCTCAACCCGGGCTTGAGCACAGTCACCCAGCCGGCGTTTGACATGGGGGAGCTGGCCGCATCCATCTTATTCGAGTCGATTTCGCAAAAGCGCAGCCAAACCGAGGACCGGCACATTATTCTCGATTCGATGGTCATCCCGCGTGCATCCAGCCAGGTTAGCAGAGGATAGAACGAAAAAATCACGAAAATTCTTGGAGGCATTAAACTTTTTTTCATACCTTTACAACATCTCGGGAACGTTCCCGAGCGTGCAGTGACGGAGGCCCGGCCCCCAAATTGCTAAAAACCAATATTGTAGCCCGACAATCCATGATGCGTTATCTGGTATATATCAATTTGTTATCTCTCCTTTTCTGGGGGGGATGCAAAAATCCTTCCCGTGCCGTTGATCCGTTACCGAGCGATCCCGAGCCGCTGGGACCGGAGACGGGACTGGTAGTCCATGCGCCGGATTTTCCCGACGCGACCGGCGAGTTGACGATCCGTTTTGATCCCCGCAAAGGTGACCGCGGTATGGAAAACCATTCGGGTGACGTGTATGCCCACATCGGCGTGATTACCAGCGCGAGTAGCGGCTCCACCGACTGGAAGTATACGAAAACGGAATGGCAGGAGAATACGGCAGCTAACCGCATGACGCGCACGGAAGGCGGGTTTTATGAACTCAAAATCAAACCGCGTGAGTTTTTTGGCGTTCCGGCTAGCGAAACCATTACGCATATCGCGATGGTGTTTCGCAATGCGGACGGCACGCGCACAGGCAGGAATGCCGATGGGTCTGATATTTTTATCCGGATATATGCCGCCGATGGTCTGCATGTCCGTTTTGCCGCGCCGGAAATGCAGCCGATGTTTGCGCCGGCGTTAGCGAAGGCCGCTTGGTCGGCCGGTGAGACGATGACGTTGACGGGGCTGGCATCCAAGGAGGCTTCGCTTTCCGTGTCGGTTAACGGCGAAACGATAGGGTCGGTTTCTGCGAACGGCGTGTCCCTTTCTTATACACTTAACAATCACGGCGATTACACCTTCACGTTGAAAGCTGCCGCTGGGGGCGCGGTGAGTGAGGCCAGCTTTTCGCTATTCGTGTCGGGCGAATCGCAAGTGGCGGAACTGCCGGCAGGCGCGTCACCTAATGGCGTCACCTTTGGCAACAACGGCACAACGGCTATTTTCGTGTTGACGGCGCCTGATAAGGAAGCATCGTATCTGATCGGTGACTTTAACGACTGGCGGATGACCAGCGTAGGACATATGAAGCGTACGCCCGACGGCAAACGCTGGTGGGCACAGGTGGATAACCTCGACCCGGACCGCGACTACGCGTACCAGTTTGTGGTGGATGGAAGCCTGCGCATCGCTGATCCCTATGCTGAACTTGTCTTGGATCCGGACCATGATCGGTATATTCCGACGAGCACATTTCCGGGCTTGCCGGCCTATCCGGCCGGTAAGACGACCGGTATCGTGTCCGTAGCGCGTGCCAATCAGCCGGACTACTCATGGAGCTCGACTGCACTGGACCGCCCCCATAAACACGACCTCGTAATTTACGAATTGCTCCTGCGCGATTTTCTCGATGCCAATAATTACCAAACGCTGGTCGACACGCTTGACTATTTGTCCAATCTCGGCGTCAATGCCGTGGGCTTGCTGCCGGTAAATGAATTTGAAGGAAACTCAAGTTGGGGTTACAATCCCTCTTTTTACTTTGCCCCGGACAAATATTACGGAACCAAGAATGCGCTGAAGCACTTCATAGACGCGTGCCACCAGCGTGGTATCGCGGTGATTATGGATATGGTGCTGAACCATTCGTTCGGGCAGTCGCCCATGGTGCAGCTGTACATGGCCGGCGGCAAACCCGCGGCGAACAGTCCCTGGTTTAATCCCGATGCCCGGCATCCGTTTAACGTGGGTTATGACTTCAACCACGAAAGCGAGTACACCAAAGCCTTTGCCAAGGATGTCATCCGTTTCTGGATGGAGGAGTACCGCGTGGATGGGTTCCGCTTCGATTTGTCCAAAGGATTCACCCAAAAGAACAGCGGCACAGCCGAAAGCGGGGTAGGAATCTGGAGCCAATATGACGCTTCGCGCGTCGCGATCTGGAAGGACTACAATCGCTTTATCCAAACCATTGATCCGGGCTTTTACGTGATTCTCGAACACTTTGCCGTGGACGAAGAAGAACGGGAATTGGCCCAGGAAGGCATGATGCTTTGGAATAATTTGAACCACGCCTTCAACGAGGCGACCATGGGCTGGCTGGACAACGCCGATTTGGGAAGGTTGCTGCCAGCAAATCGCGGCTTTGCCGAACCCAACTTGGTTAGCTATATGGAGAGCCATGACGAAGAACGCATCATGTTCAAAAACCTGCAATATGGCAATGCGAAGGGCGATTATAACATCAAAGAGCTGAATACGGCACTGAAGCGTGTGGAAATGGCAGCGGCTTTCCTTTTCGCCGCACCCGGTCCGAAGATGCTGTGGCAATTTGGCGAGCTGGGGTACGATGTGAGTATCGACGAAAACGGCCGCACGGGCGAGAAGCCTATTCTGTGGAGTTACAATACCGGCAATCGCCGGGCCCTATACCATGCGTATAGCCGATTCATCGGTTACAAGACAAGCAATACCATCTTCCGGGAAGGGGAGGCCACGGCCAATCTGGCAGGAGCCGTCAAGCATATACGCTTGGTGCATGGCGGTCAGGAGGTGTGGGTGGTCGGTAATTTTGACGTCGAAACACGTTCGGCAAATCTTGCCGGATTTGCCGAGGGCACATGGCATGACAACGTAGCCGGCCAGCCGGTGCAGCTCACCGCCGGATATGGGCAGGCTTTGGCACCCGGCGAGTATCATATATTCAGTAAAATCGCGCTAACTCGTTAGCTAATACTAATAAATCAATTAAAATCAATATTCAAATGAGGAAAAATTACATGCAGCTATTGTTGGTGGTGTGTTTATTCCTGTGCGGGACCTCGTCCCTGTATGCGCAGGTGGCCACCATCACGGGCCGGGTGGTTGACGAGGGTAGTCAGCCGCTTTCTGGAGCCTCTGTACGCATCATCGAACTGAATCGTGTGGTGGCGACGGATGCCAATGGGCAATTTACGTTTGCGAACGTGCCCCAGGCCACCTACACGATGACAGTCAGTTATATTGGGTTTGCTACTTACCGGGAAACGCTCACGGTTTCGGGAGCAAGCGCCACGGCCAACGTGGTGATGCAGAGCGACGCGCAAGCCATGGATGAAGTTGTCGTCATCGGTTATGGAACCCAAAAACGGGACGAATTGACCGGATCGATCACGACGGTGACCTCCGATGAGTTCCAAACGGGTGTCATTACCACGCCCGAGCAATTGATCCAGGGCAAGGCCGCCGGGATGCAGATCACGTCAAGCGGCGGTCGCCCAGGCGCAGGCAGCTCGATCCGTATCCGGGCAGGGGCATCGCTCAATGCGAGTAACGATCCGTTGATCGTCATTGACGGGGTGCCGTTTAGCACAAGCGGGATTCCGGGCAGCCCGAATGCCCTCAGCCTGATCAACCCCAATGATATCGAAACGTTCACGATCCTGAAGGATGCGAATGCCACGGCCATTTATGGGTCACGCGCGTCTAACGGTGTTATCCTGATCACGACGAAGAAAGGCGCTTCGGGCAAGCCGACAATCAATTTCAACACGCAAAACTCGATCGCGACGATTGATCGGTATGTGGACGTGATGACGGCCGACGAGATCCGTGAGTACGTTACTGCCAATGGCAACGCGGCTCAATTGGCCCGTCTCGGTGACGCCAATACATTCTGGCAAGGGGAGATCTTCCGCCCGGCATTCACGACCGACAATAACATCAGTATCAGCGGATCGGTGGGCAGCTTGCCTTATCGTGTGGGCGTGGGATACTTGCACCAGGACGGTATCTTGAAACGGGACGTCATGGATCGTACGAGTGCCTCGGTTTCCTTGAGTCCCAAGTTTTTGGATAATCACCTTTCCGTAGACCTGAACCTGAAAGGATCCAGCCAGAACTCGATGTTTGCCGACCAAGGCGCCATCTTCAACGCCTTGATATTCGACCCTACCAAGCCGGTGCATGCCGAAAACAAATACGGGAATTTCTGGGAATGGGAGCAGGGCGAGAACCCGCATCCGCTAGCACCGCGCAACCCGGTAGGCCTGTTGGAACTTCGGGATGATGACGGAAAGGTACTGCGTTCTTTCGGTAACCTGCAGCTCGATTACAAAATGCACTTCTTGCCCGCCTTGCGTGCCAACCTTAACCTCGGTTACGATATCTCGCGCGGTCAGGGCGATGTGTTCGTCCCGGCATACGCAGCATCGAGCTATGTGGTGGGTGGCCACCAGTCGCGATACCTTTCGGATATCAATAATAAAGTACTCGAGTTTTACTTGAACTACAACAAGACGTCATACGAATCCAACAGCAATATAGACCTGACGGCAGGATACGGCTACTATGACTTCAAGTCTACGCACAACAACTATCCGGTGTTGCGTGCCGATGGCTCTGTGCTAAGCGAGCCAGTATTCCCGTTTGATATCCCGCAAAATCGCCTCATATCCTATTATGGCCGTGCGATATACACGCTGCAAGAAAAGTACGTGGTTTCAGGTACCTTGCGTACCGACGGTTCGTCGCGCTACAGCGCCGAAAATCGCTGGGGGTTCTTTCCCTCCTTGGGATTCACTTGGCGGGCTAATCGGGAGTCCATGTTTGATAATGCCGAGAGCCTTTCCAAGTTGAACTTGAGGCTTAGCTACGGGGTGACCGGGCAACAGGACGGCATCGCCAACTATTCTTACCTGCCTAATTACTACATGAGCAGCAACGAGTCCCAGTATCGGTTTGGCGACCAGTTTTACCATTCCTACTCGCCAATGGCCTATGACAATGATATTCGTTGGGAAAGCACGACGACATATAATGCCGGTTTGGACTTCGGGTTTCTGGGCGGTCGCATAGACGGTACGCTCGACGTGTATTACCGCACGACCAAGGACTTGCTGAGCGTCATCCCCATTCCGGTAGGGACTAACTTTAGCAACTTCCTGCTGACCAACGTGGGCAACATCAAAAACAACGGGGTGGAACTCAATGTCAACACCATCCCCGTGCAACGGGATGATTTTGCGTGGAACGTGAATTTCAACTTCACGTATAACCACAACGAGGTGACCAACCTGACTACAGTGGACGATCCGGATTACTTCACCGAGCAGGGTGGTATAGAGGGCGGGACGGGACAGAACGTCCAAGTGCATACCGTTGGCTATTCGCCGTACACGTACCGGTTGTACAAGCAGATCTACCATGAGGACGGGCGGCCGCTAGAGGGCGTGTATGCCGACCTCGACGGTGACGGCGAGATCACCGACCGCGATCGCCAGCTGTTCAAATCGCCGTTGCCTACGTATTTAATTGGGTTCTCTACCGGTGTTGACTACAAGCGCTGGTCGCTGAACACCGTGTTGCGTGCCAACATTGGGCATTATATATATGACAACGTAGGATCTAACCTGGCGGTTCGCAATAACGTGATCAATCCGGCAGGAAACATCAATAATGCACCATTGGACGTGTTTAATACGAACTTTACGACGAATCACGCGATGAGCGATTACTACCTGCACAACGGTTCCTTCCTGCGCATGGACAATATTTCGCTCGGCTACGACGCAGGGCGTATTTTCCCAAATTCGGGACACTTGCGTATCTCGGCCAACGTGCAGAACGTGTTTGTACTGACCGAGTACAAGGGTGTTGATCCGGAACTGCAGGGCGGGATAGACAATCGGGTTTATCCACGTCCGCGGACATTTGTATTGGGTGTGAGTTTGGATTTCTAATCCCATTAATATTTGAATGACATGAAAAAGAAATTGAGAATATACATCGCGGGTATCATGGCAGTGGCCGTGGCGGCATCGTGCCATAACTCGCTTGATTTGTATCCGGTGAACGACATCACCGCAGAGGTGGTTTATAGCACACCGGAGGGGTATAGACAGGCTTTCACAAAAGTGTACGCGAGCTACGCCCTCACCGGCGGTGGGGGCAGCGGATCCAGCGACTTGGCTGGCATCGATGCAGGTACGTCTGATTTCTTGCGCCTGTACTGGAACGCGCAAGTACTGACGACCGATGAAGGCGTGTGTGCCTGGGTGCAAGACCCGGGCGTACCAGACCTGAACTATAACAGTTGGAACTCGAACAACGTCATGCTTCGCGGCTTGTACACCCGTTCGTTGTATCAGATCACGGTGGCCAATGAGTTTCTCCGCGAAAGCACCGACGAGAAGGTCGCCAGCCGCAATATCACGGGCGCTGACGCCGAGGCCATTCGCGGTTATCGGGTAGAAGCACGGTTCCTGCGCGCATACCAGTACTGGGTGTTGATGGATTTGTTTGGCAATCCGCCATTCGTTACCGAGAACGACCCGATCAGCAAAGTACCGCCGCAGCAGATCTCCCGCGCCGATTTGTTTAACTATGTGGAGTCCGAGTTGCTGGACATCGAAAGCCAGCTAGTAGGCGCCAAGCAAAACGAGTACGGCCGTGCAGACCAAGTAGCCGCATGGGCGTTGCTTGCCCGGCTTTACTTGAATGCCGAGGTCTACCTCGGTGCCGGCAATGGAAAATACAATGAAGCGGTCGACTTTGCTAGCCGGGTGATTAACTCCGGTTATACCTTGAAGCCCAACTACCGCCACTTGTTCCTGGCCGACAACGACCAAGAACGCGATGAGATTATCCTATCGATTAACTACGATGCAGTCCGTTCGCAAAACTTTGGTGGGACGACGTTTATCATCAACTCGTCGACTAATGCTGCGATGGACCCGGCCAGCTTTGGTATTGCGTCCGGCGGCTGGGGAGGTAACCGTAGCCGACCGAGCTTGCCCCAAAAGTTTGCGGATCGATCAGGTGAGACCGATACACGCGCCATGTTTTGGGGCGACACCCCGTCGATCGACGACGTGAGCGTGTTTGACCAAGGTTTGGCTGTCACGAAATTTAGGAATGTCGACCGTAATGGCCAGCCAGCGCCCTCTAACGACCAAACCCAGGTTTCCGTGGATTTCCCACTGTTTAGGGCTGCTGATGCGTATTTGATTTATGCCGAGGCGGTGTTGCGCGGTGGCAATGGCAATATGGAGACTGCGCTGGAGTATGTCAATGCGGTGCGTACCCGTGCCTACGGAGGTGCTGCGACCGGCAACGTCAGCGCCATCGACCTCGACCTCGACTTTATCCTCGATGAGCGTGCGCGTGAATTTTACTGGGAAGCCCACCGCCGTACCGATCTGATCCGTTTCGGCAAGTACACGGGCAACACGTACCTGTGGCCGTATAAAGGCGGTGCGCAAGGCGGCACGACAATTTCTGCCCACTTGGCCATATTCCCTTTGCCATCGTCAGATGTGATTGCCAATCCCAACCTGACGCAAAACACGGGTTACTAATCAAAGCATGAAGTTTAAATCAAATATGATGAACACGATAAAAAAACTGGCCTTTGCGAGCATGCTGCTCATGCTGGCAGGAGCCTGCAAGAAAGAGGGGGAAACGATTACCTTATCGACAGGCGATGTGCCTGCGCTGGCGGCATCGGCCACCGACGTAGCACTCAGCAAGGAAAGTGAAGAGCTCAATGCCATTACGTTCGAATGGGCGGACTATCCGGTGTCCTGGTCTAATGACGACGTGGCTACGGATGTTGTCGGCTACACCTTACAGATCAGCCGTGCCGGCAATAATTTCCAGAATGTGCTGTTGAGCCGGGATACCGAATCGCGTACGGCAGTTTTCACGCACAAGGAATTTAATGACGCCCTTATCGCTGCCCAGATCGAAGCGGGTGTGCCGACCAATCTGGAAGCGCGTCTGCGTGTGGCCGTGGCCGCCAACCGGTTGTCCTATTCCAATACGATCAATTTGCAAATCACAGGCTATGAGGACATCGTTGCCTACCCCGCCTTATACTTGGCTGGTGGTTTCAACGGTTGGTCGCATAGCGAGAATTTCCGGGCTGTTTCGACCAATTTCGACGACAACTACGAAGGATATGTGAATTTTGCCGATCCGGAAACGGAATTCAAATTCAGCAGCGAAGCGGGATGGGGCGGTACGAACTACGGCGATGGCGGAGGCAATAACCTGGATACCGATGGTGGCGCCGGCAACCTGAAAGTAGCTGATGCGGGATATTATCTGCTGAAAGCGAACATTGCTGACCTGAATTGGTCGGCCACCAAAATGGAGTGGGGCATGATCGGCGACGCCATTGGTGGTTGGAACGCAGGCGACGACATTCCGCTGGTTTATCATCCGGATACACGAACCTTGCGTGCCGAGGTTGCCATGTCGCCCGGGCCTTGGAAGTTCAGGGCCAATGGCGGCTGGGACATCAACCTGGGCGCAGGCGGGCAGCCGGGGGCGTTGGCCTACGGCGGCGGGGATTTTAATTTGGAAGTAGGAGGTACCTACTTGGTCATCCTTGACCTGAGCAACCCCGATCAGTATACGTATTCCATCGAGCTGCAGTAAAAAACAAGCAACGTCCGGGCATTCCGACAGGGATGCCCGGGGCCTTGCTTCCTGTCATAACGAAATAGTGGTAACTATGATGATTCGATATATTTGCGTCGGCATTGCATTTCTTGTGGGCATACTTGGCGTATCCGCCCAGTCCATTGACCGCGTTAAGCCCACTAGCTGGTGGGTCGGGATGCACAACCCGAACCTGCAGTTGATGGTGTATGGTGAGGACATTGGCCACCGCCAGCTCCACGTCAACTATCCCGGCGTAACGGTCAAGGACGTGCATCGTGTGGAAAACCCCAACTACGTGTTCGTCGACCTGCATATTGCGCCGACGGCGCAAGCGGGGACGGTGTCCTTGGTCTTTGCCGTAGCCGGCAAACCGGACCTCGTACACGAATATCCTTTGTTGGAGCGTGACCCTACACAAGTGAAAGCGCAGGGCGTGACCAGCGATGATTTTATCTACCTGATTATGCCTGACCGCTTTGCCAATGGCGATGAATCCAACGATGTGGTGCCCGGCATGCGGCAGACGACCTTGGAACGCGACTCGATGTACTACCGGCACGGAGGCGATTTGCAGGGGATTATCGATCGGTTGGATTATTTACAAGATCTCGGCGTCACGGCTGTTTGGCTCAATCCCGTGTTGACCAACGATATGGAAGAAGCCTCCTATCACGGGTATGCTGCAACCGAGTTCTACGAAATCGATCCTAGGCTCGGCACCAACGAGCTCTACAAAAAGCTAGCAGACGAATTGCATAAGCGCGGTATGAAGTTGATTAAGGACTTGATACACAATCATATCGGGCTTTGGCATTGGACGATGGCGGACATGCCCTATGCGGATTGGGTGCACCAATGGGATGAATACACCAACACGACGTACAAAGATCAGGTGTTGTTCGACCCCTATGCGTCCGAGGCCGACCGGAAGCGGATGAGCGATGGCTGGTTTGTGCCTTCGATGCCTGACTTGAATCAGCAGCATGTGTTTATGCGCAATTACATCACGCAGAGCCACATTTGGTGGGTGGAGTACGCGGGCGTCGACGGCTTCCGTCTGGATACCTACGCCTACAACGACCTGGACTACATGGCCGAATGGGGAAGCGAGATGAAAGCCGAATATCCGGACATCACATTCTTTGGCGAAACCTGGGTACACGGGGTGGTCAACCAAGCGGTGTATACCCAAGGCAGTACGATCAACCAGGATTACGATAGCCAAATGCCTGGCGTTACCGATTTTCAAACGCATTTTGCAATCATTCGGGCACTGAATGAGCCCTTTGGCTGGACCGAAGGCGTCAATGTCCTGTATAGCGTTATTGCCAACGATTTCGTCTACGAAGACCCGTTCCGCAATGTCGTGTTTCTGGATAACCACGACAAGAGCCGCTTCCTGTCGGAAGTGGGCGAGGACATGACTAAATACAAGTCGGGTTTGGCGTGGCTGTTGACGACGCGTGGTATTCCGCAGTTGTATTACGGAGCCGAGATTGGGATGAAGAATTTTTCCGATCCGGATGGGAAAGTACGGGAAGATTTTCCAGGTGGATGGCCGGGGGATGCCGTGGACAAGTTTACGAAAACGGGTCGTACCGACGCGGAAAATGACGTGTTTGACTACATCCATGCGCTGGCCAATTACCGGAAAGAAAATCCTGTCCTGCGCACCGGAAAGCTGATGCAATTCGTGCCCGAGGATGCGGTTTACGTCTATTTCCGTTACGATGACGAGAAGACGGTGATGGTGGTGATGAACACCAACGAGCACGACATGGACGTGCAGACGCCTCGCTTTGCCGAACGCATCCAAGGGGCTACGCAGGCCCGGGATATCGTGACCGGCGAACGGGTATCCATTGCCGAAAGCGTGCATGTGGGTGCGAAAGCCACCCTCGTATTGGAGTTGTTGTGATCAGTTTGTCATTGAAGGTAGATCGAGGACGTATGGCGCTTGTTTCTAGTCTTTTTTCCCGAAACCAAGCATTCATTTTTGATTTGGACGGCGTGCTCGTGGACACGGCCGTATTTCATTACCGCGCGTGGAAGCGATTGGCTAACTCGCTGGGATTCGATTTTACGGAACAGCAGAATGAGCATCTCAAAGGGATCAGTCGCATGCAGTCCCTCGCGTATATATTGGAGTGGGGTGGCGTGGAAGTGGATGAGGCAGAAAAGACCCATCTGGCAACGCGTAAAAACGCTTGGTATCTCGAAATGGTGGAAGCCATGGACGCGGACGACGTTCTGCCCGGCGCAACGGAATTTTTGGCTTACGCCCGGGAGAGCGGCAAGCGGATCGCGCTAGGGTCGGCCAGCAAAAACGCCCAGTTGATTTTGGAACGTACGGGTATTGTCCGCTTTTTTGACGTCATCGTCGACGGCAATACGGTGACCGAGTCTAAGCCTGATCCGGCCGTTTTCTTGTGTGCAGCCGCGGCGTTGGAGTGCTCATCGGCAGCGTCCTTGGTGTTCGAGGATGCGCAGGCGGGCGTGCAAGCGGCCCGAGCGGCCGGCATGGACGTCATTGGCATCGGGCAGGAACATGACTTGGAGGAAGCGGATCTAGTCGTCAAAGACTTGGCGGCACTGCGCCGGATGCTTGACGCATAGCCAAAATAATTAACAAGGAATTAGAGGAATAGTAGAGGCGTTTGCTTGGCGTGCAGCAGCCCGGCGCAGGATGCGCCATGCACGTCAGCGAGCATCGGATTTTGGAAAATGAAAGATTATATCATTAAGCACGAGTGGAAGATTATTGAGGAGGGTTTCGTTCCCTCCTTAAACCGGATATCCGAGAGTTTGTTTAGCATCGGTAACGGCAGGATGGGGCAACGGGCCAATTTTGAGGAAGATTACAGCGGCGACACCTTGCAGGGCTCATACGTGGCCGGCGTCTATTACCCCGACAAAACCCGGGTAGGCTGGTGGAAAAACGGTTATCCCGAATATTTTGCCAAGGTGCTGAATGCCGCCAACTGGATCGGTATTTCGCTGGCCATCGACGGCGAAACCGTGGACCTGAACCAAGGGGAGGTATTGTCCTTCCGGCGCGAGCTGGACATGCAGGCCGGCACCCTCAGGCGTACATTCACGCTACGACTGCCCAGCGGCAAGGAAATCGATGTAGAGGCGCTGCGGTTTTGCAGCATTGTAGACGACGAAGCGGGAGCCATCCGCTACAGCGTGACGGCGCGTAACTTTTCGGGCCGCATCCGCATCCTCCCCTACATTGACGGCGATGTCATGAACGAGGATGCCAACTACGATGAGAAATTCTGGGAAGAGGTGGCCAAGGCCCATTTTCCCCAAGGGGCGTCGTTGACGATGAAAACCAAAAAAACTGATTTCTGGGTGACCACCGCGATGCAATACCGTGTTTTTGCAGATGGTCAGCTGACTGTGCCTGCCGAGCAGGAAATCGACCGCGAGAAGTACCTGGGCAAAGCCCTCGAGGTGGAATTGCGGCAGGGGAGCTGCGTGCGTGTCGAAAAGTATGCGGTCAACCTGTCTTCGGAAAATCACGCGAAGGACGAACTCGCCGCGAAGGCGTCCGGGGTGCTGCGCGGTGTCGTTGGCAAAGGCTTCGACCAAATGCTGGCTGAGCAAGCGGCGGCCTGGGAAGCCAAATGGGCCGAGAGCGACATACAGATCGAAGGAGACGTAGCCGGCCAGCAGGCTATCCGGTTTAATATTTTCCAGTTGTTCCAGACGTACACTGGCGAAGATGCCCGGCTGAACATCGGCCCGAAAGGCTTTACAGGCGAAAAGTACGGCGGCTCTACCTATTGGGATACCGAAGCGTACTGCCTGCCGTTCTACTTAGCGACTGCCCCGCAACACGTTGCGCGAAACTTGCTGGTGTATCGCTATAAGCACCTGCAGAAGGCCATCGAAAACGCCGCCAAGCTGGGCTTTACCGATGGCGCGGCGCTTTATCCCATGGTGACCATGAACGGCGAGGAATGCCACAACGAATGGGAAATCACCTTTGAGGAAATTCATCGAAACGGAGCGATTGCCTTTGCCATCTATAATTATATCCGCTACACGGGAGACGAGGCCTACCTCGCCGAATACGGGCTGGAGGTATTGATTGGCATTGCCCGTTTTTGGGCTCAGCGCGTGAACTGGAGCGAACAGCAGCAGCAGTACGTGATCTTAGGCGTAACCGGTCCCAACGAGTACGAGAACAACGTCAACAATAACTGGTACACCAATACGATGGCTGTATGGTGCTTGCAGTACGCACAGGATTCGCTGGCGCAAGTCGCTCGTACGAATCCCGGCCGACTTGCCGAAGTCCTGCAAACGACGGGCTTCCGCGACGCTGAAACCGAGCAATGGACGCATATCATCCAGCATATGTATTACCCTGTCGATGCGGAGCGCGGCATTTTCCTGCAACAGGACGGGTTTCTGGACAAGGAGCTGATTCCCGTAGACCAGTTGCCCGCGGCCGTTCGCCCGCTCAACCAGCATTGGAGCTGGGACCGGATCCTGCGTTCCTGCTACATTAAGCAGGCCGATGTCCTGCAAGGGATTTACCTGCTGGAAGACCGGTACGACCATGACACCATACGGCGCAACTTTGATTTCTACGAACCGCTGACGGTACACGAAAGTTCGCTGTCGCCCTGCGTGCACGCCATTATTGCCGCCAAACTGGGTGATGAGCAACGCGCCTATGAATTCTATTTGCGTACGGCTCGCCTTGACTTGGACGATTATAACAACGATACGGAAGACGGCTTGCACATCACGTCCATGGCCGGAACCTGGATGAGTGTGGTGGAAGGATTTGCGGGTATGCGGATTCGCGATGGACACCTGTATTTTGCACCGATGCTACCCGAAAAATGGCAGTCTTACCAGTTCAAGATCAATTTTCGCGGCACGACACTGACCATCCGTGTGGAAAAACAACACGTCCGTATTGAGAGCCAAAAACCCATAAGCGTGTTCCTGTATGGGGAGCCGCATCAGCTAGGTAGCGAGCAAGAAATAGCCATACACCGCACGGAA
>CAYUIZ010000027.1:0-29520 GCA_964444885.1 uncultured Sphingobacteriaceae bacterium
TGCCCATAGGCCAAATATACAAAAACCCACTAAAACAACGGATAAGACGGACTTCACGGGTGCACGACAGATTTCCGCTATTGTGGAAGAACTCCTTACAAACTATGCCGTCATCTCGACGAGGAATGAGGAGAGATCTATGGTTAAGCAGGATATGTCCACAGATTTCTCCTCCTAATGTCGTCGAAGTGACGTAAGCGGATCTTTGTCGTGCACCCGACTTCGCTGATCGCCTGTTCATTGGCGGGCCCTCGCGCCCCAACGGAGAGCGATCGTCGAACACCCGTGGCGGCACTGGAAAATCCGCATCATTTTCCCATTTCCCATTCCGGCAATTACTGCTATATTTGTTGGATAACATCACAAGAAAGCACAATTTTTATCCGAAAACCTAACAAATAAACCCATGGCCCATCAGCGAACCTCCTTGGTAATGGCGGCATTGTTCCTAGCGGGAACTTTCGCGTGCACAAACACTCCTCAGACCCAAACTGGCGACGCGTCGCCACTGACCGTGTCGGCGGCTGATTTCGAAGCGGACATTGACGGCGCTTCCGTCGGGCTGTATACGCTCTCAAACGGGGATGCCGTGGCGGCGATTACCAATTATGGTGCCCGTGTGGTCGGCCTGCACGTGCCAGACAGGGACGGTAATTTAGTGGATGTCGTTTTGGGATACCAAGACCTTGCTCATTTTCAGGACCCCTCCGAGGGTTTCTATGGCGCGGTGGTGGGGCGCTACGGCAACCGGATTGCGAAAGGCCAATTTACGTTGAACGGTGAGACTTTTCAGCTAGAGGTAAACAACGGTCCAAACAGCCTGCACGGCGGCAATAGCGGCTTCTTTTCCAAGGTTTGGGAAGTAGTCCGCAGCACCGAAAACAGTATCGAGCTTCGCTATCTCTCCCCCGACGGTGACGCGGGATATCCGGGAGCGCTGGAAACAACGGTGACCTATACGCTGACGGCTGATCATGCGCTGGAAATCCAATACCACGCCACAACGGACAAAACCACCATTGTCAACTTGACAAACCATGCTTATTTCAACCTCAGCGGCGAGGGTGCGGAAACCATACTCGATCACCTGCTGACCGTGCAGGCGGACGGCTACACACCGGTAGATGCGACGCTGATCCCGACAGGGGAGATCGCGCCGGTCGAAAACACGCCGTTTGATTTCCGCCAGGCTACGGCCATCGGTGCGCGTATTGACGACGACCACGAACAAATCGAACGCGGTGGTGGCTACGACCATAATTTTGTCCTTAGCAAAGACGAGGGCCTGCAACAGGTGGCGAGCGTCGAGAGCCCTAAAACCGGAATTGTGATGGATATCCTGACCGAGGAGCCCGGCTTGCAGTTCTATAGTGGCAATTTTATGGAAAACGTGCAAGGTGCGAAAGAAGGCAAGACCTATGGGCATCGTTCGGCATTCTGCCTTGAAACCCAGCATTTTCCGGATTCGCCAAACCAGCCAAATTTCCCGTCGACGGTATTGGAACCCGGGCAAACCTATCAAACGAAAACCGTGTACCGGTTTAGCGTGCGCTAAGGACAAATATCCATACCGGCGTGCGGGCCTGCTGAAAAATAGGCAATCGGTTGCATGCCGCCAAAAATTGGCGAAGTGGATTAATGTTTGTAAAATTATCCAGACTTTGTCAGGACGTATTCAAATGCCTAGCCCGTTTTTGTGCCTGGCGGGCGTACGCTAACCCAAAACAAAACATTAAACATGAAATACAATCGTCGAAATTTTCTGAAAAGCGCTTCCGTTATTTCCGGGGCGGCGGCCGTCGGGTTGCCGGCTTTGGCCAGCGCAAGGGTAAAAAACAACGAGCGGTACGAGATCGTCTCCCAAACGGTAGCCAATACCCCGCAACGGTTTAACATGTGCGGCTACGCGGCGCCTAAGATCGACAAAGTCCGGATCGGATTTATCGGCCTCGGCCAGCGCGGCCCGGGCGCCGTGCAGCGGATATCCCACATTGAGGGTGTCGAAATCAAAGCGCTATGCGATAAGGTTCCCGAGAAAGTGGCGCGTACGCAAGAACGGTTAGTAAAAGCGGGCTTGCCCAAAGCAAAAGAATATTCGGGCGATGACGGTTGGAAGGCCATGATCGACAACGAAGACCTCGACTTGGTGTATATCTGTACCCCGTGGGATTTGCATACGCCCATGTCGCTCTATGCCATGCGGGCGGGCAAACACGCAGCCTGCGAGATTCCGATCGCCCTCACGCTCGATGAGTGCTGGGAATTGGTCGAGACTTCGGAAAACACGAGAAAGCATTGCATGATGTTGGAAAACTGCTGCTATGACTTTTTCGAAATGCTGACGCTGAATATGGTGCGCCACGGGCTGTTTGGCGAAATTCTGCATGCCGAGGGCGCCTACATCCACGATCTGTTGGATCTGAATTTCAGAAAAGAAGGCGGCTACCAGGATATGTGGCGGTTGCAGCAAAACATTCTGCAAAACGGCAACTTGTACCCCATGCACGGTCTGGGGCCGATCGCGCAGTGCTTAGATATCAACCGTGGCGACAAGATGAGCCACTTGGTATCGATGTCGACCGATGATTTCCACATGGGAGCACGGGCGCGCGAGCTAGCCAAGGAAGACGAGTTCTTCGAAGAATACGTAGGGCGCAACTACCGTGGCAATATGAATACCACGCTAATACGGACGGAGAACGGCAAAACGATGATGCTGCAGCACGACGTGACGTCGCCACGGCCTTATTCGCGTATCCACTTGCTGAGCGGTACCAAAGGCTTCGCTAGCAAATATCCCGGTCCGGAGCGCGTTGCTTTTGGACACAGCTGGGTATCGAAAGAGGAGCTGGACGAACTTCGCGAAAAGTATACGCCGGAGCTTGTCACCCACGTAGGCGAGGTAGCCAAAAAAATAGGCGGACACGGCGGCATGGACTTCATGATGGACTGGCGCCTGATCGATTGCCTGCGAAATGGACTGCCGCTCGATATGGATGTGTACGATGGTGCGCTCTGGAGTGCGGTTATTCCGCTTAGCGATGTGTCTGTGCAGCGCCACTCTAAAACGGTGGATATCCCGGATTTCTCGCGTGGCGCATGGCGCACGAATAAGCCCTTGAACCTCACCCTCGAAGGCGGCGGAACGACGGGCGTACGCCAAACGTCATAGCCCACAATACGGCACAAACGAAAATGCCCGAAACACGTTGCGATGTTTCGGGCATTTTTTATGCATTTGAGTTTATCGGTAAAGTCCTTTGCTGTCGATAAATTCCAAGACTGGGTCCGGCACGAAATAGCGGATGCTCTTGCCGTCCTTCACGGCTTGGCGGATAAACGTGGCAGACAATTCCATCAGCGGCGTGTCGGTCACCGTCACCGACGGGTGGTTCTCGAGCGCATAACCTCGATGGCCGGGCCTCGGGTACACGTAAATATGGTAGTCGCGCAGGATCAGCTCATGGTTTTTCCATTTGTGAAAAGACTTCAGGTTGTCCGAGCCCATAATCAGGACAAACTCCTTATCCGGGTGCCGCTCGTGGAGGTGTACCAGCGTATCCACGGTGTATGACGGCTGCGGCAGGTTGAATTCGATGGTGCTCGACCGGATATTTTCGGCCTGCTCAATCGCTAAGTTGACCATTTCCAGACGGTCGTATACATTGCCGAGGGATTCTTTTTTCTTAAACGGATTTTGGGGCGAAACCACAAACCAAACCTCGTGCAGGTCTGTGAACGTGGCCATGTAGTTGGCGATAATCAGGTGGCCGACGTGGACGGGGTTAAATGAGCCGAAAAATAAGCCGATCCGTTGCATGTTATTTTTGGTGACTGATTTGGTCTTTGTTCAGGAATTGCATGAGCAGTTCCTCCGCCTCAGCGCAGGCTTCACCCAGGTTATTGTTGTGCAGAATCAGGTCAAAGCGCTCGGCATATCCAAGCTCTTTTTCTGCTTTGGCGACACGCTCACGCAGTTTTTCTTCCGAGTCGGTGCCGCGTCCGCGCAACCGTGATATGAGCACATCCACCGATGGAGGCATGACGAATATCGCGAGCGAATTGTCCGGATATTTGCGCTTTAGGTGCAAGCCGCCTTCCACGTCGATGTCAAAAATAACGTGCTTGCCGGCTTTCCATATCCGTTCGATCTCCGACCGCAGCGTGCCGTAGTACGTGTCGGAATAAACCTCTTCGAATTCCACAAACTCTTTTTTCGCAATGCGGTGCAGGAATTCCTCCTTCGTCATGAAGTAGTAATCCTCCCCGTCCACCTCCTCGCCCCGGGGCGCGCGCGTACTAGCCGAGATGGAAAACGCGATATCGTCCGGGTATTTATCCAACAAATGCCTGACGATGGTTGTTTTGCCCGCTCCGGAGGGAGCGGAAAATATGATCAGTTTTCCTAGTGACATTTTTTTACAGGATGTTGAGCAGTTGCTCCTTCATTTTTTCCAGTTCTTCCTTCATCCGTACCACGAGCTGCTGTATGCCAGCATGGTTGGCCTTAGAGCCCAGGGTATTGATCTCGCGGCCGATTTCTTGCGAAATAAAGCCCAGCTTCTTGCCGTTTGAGTCCACGGCATCCAATGCCTGGGCAAAGTAGTTGCAGTGGCTCCGCAGGCGCACCTTCTCCTCGGTGATGTCCAGCTTGTCGATATAGAAAATCAGTTCCTGTTCAAACCGGTTCATATCCACCTGCTCCTTGCCGACGGTTTGGTCCATGTAGTGGCTGATGCGGTCGCGGATGAGGGGAATGCGGTCGTGTTCCAGTCCTTCGACCTCTTGCAGCAACTGGAGAATCGTCTGCACCCGAGCCGCCAAGTCGCTTTTTAATACCTGCCCTTCGTCTTTGCGAAAAGCATCAAACTGTTCGAAGGCTTGGTCAAACGCACGGAACAGTAGGTTAGCTTCGGCTTCGCTGACGGCTTCCTCGCCACGGCCGACGACATCGGGCATGCCTAGGGCCAGGGAAAACAACGACGCCTGCGTGTCGCCCACCTGTCCCGCTAGGGTTGTCAACTGCTCGTAATACTTCTGGAAGAGTGCATGGTTGATATCCGCCGCTTCGGCGGCCGGATCGGCGTATTCGACATTGATACCTAGTGATACCTTGCCTCGCTCAATCCGCTTGCTGCATTCACTTCGCAGTTGCAACTCCTTGTCAGACACCGCTTTGGGTAATCTCATCCCCAGTTCTAAAAACTTAGAGTTGAGCGATTTGATTTCGACGGTGTATTTTATCTGGTCGTTTTCGGCAAAGCCTACGCCATAGCCTGTCATGGATTTTATCATGTGCAAAGGTAGTTTAAACTTTGTCAAAGTGGCGAACTTTGGTGAAGATTTGAACGTTATAGCACTTGACAATAATGCAAAGTATGTCGTAATGGGGTCTATTCACTGCTACCCACAGGATACCGCCAAAGCGGAGGCTTTTATGAATACCTTGCTGAACAGTATCACGTTCAAGTAGTGGAGGTATTTTTCCTTAGTTTCTGATCGCGTTCAGCGCGGATGCCACGTAATGGCCTGTATTGATCGGATTGTGGTGACGTATGTGCGCTTTTGGCTTCACGGTAATATTTTAGCGGTATACCGGGCTCTGGGGCGGAAGGCCCGTTGCGGAAAATCCCTACCCAAAATCCACCCGGATAAAATCGCCCGGGGTCAGGCCCAGCAGCTGGCTGGCATTGCCCTTATTGATCGCGATTTCTAGGTGGTTGCTGATGCCGAACAAGCACAGCTTTTCGCCTTCCGGTACTTCGTTGTAGTGCCAGCTCATCTGGCGGATCGTTTCGTTGCGCCTGAAGGACAGGACAAAGTCACGGTTGCGCTGGATGCGGTTGAAGAGTTCCTTGCTGATGTTGCTGACTACGTTGCCAAAGGAGTCGACAAACACCACGCTGCCGCGCAGGCTGTCGTTTTCGATCACGGGCTGGATGACCGTTCGCTGCACCGTGCTGTCTATCGGGTCGCCAATTTCGGTCAGCTTGCCCCCTTTGGCAAGGTGGCTAGCCGCTTTGGCAAAGATATCCGTGAGGGGGAAGTGCAGGTATTTTAAATCCTGAATCAGGTTTATTTCCACCGCTTCATCCGCTTTTCCATCCATAATGAGGGAGAAGATCCCGTTATCCGCACCCACAAAATAATGGTTCTTATGGCGAAGGGCAACATAGCGGGTGTGTTCGCTGTATACGGAATCGATGCCCACCAGGTGTACGGTGTTGGGCGGGAAATGAGGAAAGGCATTTTTGATGACGAACGCGGCGTGCTGGATATCGAATGGCGGGATTTCATGGGAGATGTCGATGATGCGCACATCCGGATACAGGCTCAGCAAGCTGCCTTTAAGCGCAGCTTGGTAGAAATCCTTATAACCCAAATCTGTCGTAAGCGTAACAATTCCCATACAAAAAACGAATATGCGGTGACGGCCGGTCCCTAAGCGGGTGTTTATACAACACCTATGCCAAGCTTGCGATACGGTATACAGGGCACAGCGGTCGAGGCCCGCTCAGCGCGGGTACTTGCAAAAATATAACATATATACTGGTTTTTATAATCCCTTTGCAAGCATTCTCCATTTTCGGGTTCATGAGCTGGAGCTTTAACGGTTTCGTCTTGCCCCGGGGGGCAGCGGCCAAATTATTAAACCGATCGCTAGGAAGAATTTGAGGTTTATCCCTATCTTTGGTTGCGGCATTGGTGCCGAGGGATGACTACGAATGGAAAACAGGTTACTGGTAAGTGGATCACAACAGTTGAACGAACTCAACATCACACTAGAAGGCGTCAATCCCGCAGTATTATGGGGTGCGCAAAACGAGCATTTTGAAGTGCTGAAGCAACATTTTCCGAAGTTGCGCATAGTAGCCCGCGGAAACGAGGTGAAGGTGTTTGGCGACGGGGAGGCTGTGGACGCTTTTAAGGGCTATTTTGACCGGATTTTGTCCCATGCAGAGAAGCACCACAACATCACCCTGCGTGATATTGAGGTGATCTTGGCGAAGGACAGCCGGGCAGGCGCGGGAATGCGGGACGCCTCGGCCGATACGGCGGCCCAGCCGGGTGCAGCAGGGGGCGAGCCCATCGTCTTCGGCCCCAACGGCGTTGTCGTCAAAGCGCGCACACCCAATCAGCGGCGCATGGTGGAAAGCATCCTCACCAATGATATCCTCTTCGCCATCGGGCCGGCAGGCACGGGCAAGACGTATACGGCCGTGGCGTTAGCCGTGCGGGCGCTCCGCAATAAGGAGGTGAAGCGCATTATCCTGACCCGCCCTGCGGTAGAAGCGGGCGAGAGCCTAGGCTTCCTGCCGGGCGACATGAAAGAGAAGGTCGATCCCTACCTCCGGCCACTGTATGATGCGCTAGACGACATGGTGCCGCCTGAGCGACTGAAACTCTTTCTGGAAAACCGGACGATCGAAGTAGCGCCGCTGGCTTTTATGCGGGGGCGAACGCTGGACAACTGCTTTGTGATTCTGGATGAGGCCCAAAACGCCACGGACATGCAGTTGAAAATGTTCCTGACGCGGATGGGGCCCACGGCTAAGTTTATCGTTACCGGCGACGTCACCCAGATCGACCTGCCCAAGAAGCATCAATCGGGCCTGCAAAATGCAATCAAATTGCTGGAGAATATCGATGGTATTGACATCATCCACCTGAGTGGTGGCGACGTCGTGCGGCACAAGCTTGTCCGCCGCATACTGGAAGCCTACGGGGATATCTGATGCGTGCCTGCACGCGAGCATTGAAAATTTACATGAACGCAATAAAAGAAACGAATTTTAAACTGCCCCAGCAGACAGCTTTTTACCGGGGCAAGGTACGGGACGTGTATACCATCGCCGATACGTATTTGGCTATGGTGGCCACGGACCGCATTTCGGCATTTGACGTCGTCTTGCCCCGGGCCATCCCCTACAAAGGGCAAGTTTTGAACCAGATAGCAGCCAAATTTTTGGCGGCGACGGAAGACATTGTGCCTAATTGGGTGCAATCGATACCGGATCCGAACGTCACAATCGGCAAGATGTGCGTCCCGTTTAAGGTCGAAATGGTTATCCGGGGTTACCTCGCCGGGCATGCCTGGCGCGAGTACCAAGCGGGTAAGCGCGTAATCTGCGGAGAGCCGCTACCCGAAGGTTTGAAAGAGAACGACCGGCTTCCCAAACCCATAATCACGCCGACAACCAAAGCAGCGGTGGGTCACGACGAGGACATCGCGCGCGATGCCATCCTTAGCCAAGGAATCGTGTCAGAAGCGGACTACGTGCAGCTTGAGCGATATACGGAAGCGCTGTTTGGCCGGGGAACGGCGATGGCTGCCGAGCGCGGACTGATTTTGGTGGACACGAAATACGAGTTTGGTAAATTTGGCGATAAGATCTATCTCATTGACGAAATCCATACACCGGATTCGTCGCGGTATTTCTATGCCGCCGAATATGATGCCTTGCAAGCGGCCGGTCAACCTCAACGGCAATTGTCCAAAGAGTTTGTCCGCAAGTGGCTGATCGATAACGGGTTTCAGGGAAAAGACGGGCAGGTTATCCCCCAGATGAATGATGATATCGTACGTTCGATATCCGAGCGTTACATTGAGCTATACGAACACATTGTCGGCGAGCCGTTTGAACGGGCAGCAGACCAAAGTAGCGTAGTGGATCGTGTAGAAAAGAACATAAACCGGGCGTTAGCCCAGCTAGACGTATAGCGTCCCAATTAAGGAGATTATGAGATTTACCATTGACAAACACGAGAAATACGTCGTTATCCAACCGCACGTAAACCTGTTGGACGGCGATATCGCGCCCAAGATCAAGGCCGAGTTCGTCCTGCGCAACACCGGCGGGCAACGAAACATCGTGCTCGACCTCTCGTCGGTAGAAGAAGCCGATTCTTCGGGCTTGCGCACGATATTGCTGGCCCACAGGCTCTGCAAAGCAGCGGGGGGCCTGTTCATCCTGACGAATGTGAATGAGGAGATCGGGAAGCTGATCGTTTTGTGCAAGCTGGACGAGGTGCTTACCGTGCTGGCCGACACCACAAACGCCGAAGACTTGATTTTTTCGACGGAGATCGAAAAGCAGCTGCGGGAGGGTGATGCGGTCGAATGAGATTTGAAGTCCTTATTCTTGGCAGCAGTTCGGCCACCCCGATGTATGGGCGCCATCCGACCGCGCAGCTCATCAACCACAACGAACAGTATTACCTGATTGACTGTGGAGAGGGCACGCAGATGCAGCTGGGCCGCTTTGGGGTACGAGCCAACCGGATTAAGCACATTTTCATCAGTCACCTGCATGGCGACCATTACTTGGGGCTGATGGGCCTGTTGTCTTCGATGCATCTGGTCGGGCGAAAAGATGAATTGCACCTCTACGGTCCCCCGGCGCTTTGGGATATTCTCGATTTGCAATTCCGCCATTCGCAGACCGTATTGCGCTATGCCATTCATTTTCACCCTACGCAGGATCAGGAGGCAGCGTCCCTATACGAAGGCGCGCAATTGTCGGTTAGTACGTTCCCGCTCGACCACCGTATTCCCTGCACGGGATTCAAGTTTGTGGAAAAGCAGCGCTTGCCATCAATCGATAAAGTGAAAACAGAAGCCTTGGGGGTGCCACCGACCTATTTGTCCTATATTAAACGGGGGCATGACTATGTCGATGCGGTCGGGAAGACACACCGTTGGCAAGACCTGACGTTGCCGGCTCCCGAGCCGAGGCGCTATGCCTACTGTTCGGACACGATGGATTCTGGAAGGTATGCCGATGAGATCGCAGGCGTGGATATGCTGTACCACGAAGCGACGTTTATGCACGACATGCTGGATCGCGCTACCGAAACATACCACACCACCGCACTCCAGGCTGGGCAGATTGCTGCGCGGGCGGAGGCACGACAATTACTGATTGGCCACTATTCGGCCAGGTACAAGGAGCTGAACCCTTTGCTGGAAGAAAGCCGGTCGGTATTTCCGGATACCAAGCTCGCGCTGGAAGGAACGTGGTATCCCGTTTCACAGGAGAAAGGAAGACATTAAGCATTAAATACGCTATGAGCCATACATTTGACATCAATACCATACTGCGGGACAACATCAAGAATTTGGTGCCGTATTCGTCTGCCCGCGACGAGTTTAAAGGGCAGGCCACCGTATTGCTCGACGCTAACGAAAATGCGTTCGGTTCGCCCCTTGACACCGATTATAACCGGTATCCTGACCCGCGTCAGCTGGCGCTGAAAGAGAAAATTAGTACCATAAAAGGCGTGCCGGCACCCAATATCTTCCTCGGAAATGGGAGCGATGAGGCTATCGATATCCTGTTTCGGGCTTTTTGCCGTCCCGGCATCGATAACGTTATCCTCGTTCCGCCTACCTACGGCATGTACGAAGTATCGGCCAACATCAACGACGTGGCCGTCAAGAAGGTCAATCTGACACCCGCATTCCAGCTGGATTTGGAAGGGATTGCGGAAGCCATCGACGCCAATACACGGCTGATTTTTCTCTGTTCGCCCAACAACCCGACGGGCAATTCGCTGGATCGCGAGGATATGGAAACCGTTTTAGCCAATTTTAACGGCATTGTGGTGGTTGACGAAGCCTACATCAATTACGCCCGGCAACGGACGTTTATCCAAGAGCTGACCGAATACAGCAACCTCGTCGTCTTGCAGACCCTGTCGAAAGCCTGGGGTTTGGCAGGCCTGAGGCTGGGGATGGCGTTTGCCAGCGAAGAAATCATTGAGGTATTCAACAAGATCAAGCCGCCTTATAATATTAACCAAGCGACGCAGGACTTAGCCATGAAGGCCTTGGACCGCATCGATGAGGTCAACGAATGGACCCGGCAGACGGTTGCGGAGCGCGAGCAGCTCGTCAAAGGCCTAGTGGGTTTTTCCTTCGTCGAGCATATCTACCCGTCGGACGCCAACTTTATCCTAGCCAAGACCCAGGATCCGCGTGGTATCTACGAAGACCTGGTGAGCAAGGGTATCATTTTGCGCGACCGGTCTAAGGTGGAGCTATGCGCGGGATGCCTGCGCATTACCATCGGCACGCCGGATGAGAATGCCCGATTGCTCGATGCCTTGCGGGATTATGCATCATAGTGCGGGTCAGTGGGGATTTGCTTTATTAAAAAGGGATTCGTTCTTTTGCAGTTCGCTTGACGAAAGCACGGTGCGTATCGCATCCTATTAATGAAACAACCATGCCAGACAATATCAAGAAAGTACTGTTCATCGACCGAGATGGAACACTGATTATCGAGCCGGAGGACGAGCAAATCGATTCCTTCAGCAAACTAAAGTTCTATCCCGGCGCATTGCAATACCTCCCGCGGATTGCCCGCGAACTGGATTTCGAACTCGTTTTGGTGACCAACCAAGACGGTTTGGGCACAGACTCGCATCCTGAGGCTAATTTCTGGCCTGTTCACCAGTTTGTGATGGACGCCTTCGCGGGCGAAGGAGCTATTTTTGCGGCGGAGCATATCGACCGGACCTTTCCGGCCGAGCAAGCGCCTACGCGCAAGCCGGGCATTGGCCTGCTCCAGCAGTATTTTGACAAGGAGAAATACGATTTGGCCAACTCTTTCGTGATCGGTGACCGGATCAATGATGCCAAGCTGGCACAAAACTTGGGTGCCAAAGCGATATGGCTGCGCAATAACGACACGCTCGGCGCGGCCGAAGCCCACGTGCTCGGCGAAGGCGTGGTTGCGTTGGAAACCGGCGACTGGAAACGGATTTACGAGTTCTTAAAATTGGCTGACCGCACGGGCGAACACCAGCGCAAGACCAACGAAACCGACATCGCCATCCGGGTGAATCTGGATGGCACCGGCCAGGCAAACATCGATACGGGATTGCCCTTTTTCGATCACATGCTGGACCAGATCGCCCGGCATGGCAACATCGACTTGCACATCAAGGTGAAAGGCGACCTGCATATTGACGAGCACCACACCATCGAAGACACCGGTATCGCGCTGGGCGAGTTGTTTTTGCAGGTGTTGGGCAACAAACGAGGCATTGAGCGCTATGCGTTCACCTTGCCAATGGACGACTGCCTCGCGCAGGTAGCCTTGGATTTTGGCGGCCGGAACTGGATCGTCTGGGATGCCGTATTTAAGCGCGAAAAGATCGGCGATATGCCGACGGAAATGTTCTTCCACTTTTTCAAATCCTTCTCGGACGGTGCCAAGTGCAACTTGAATATCAAGGCCGAAGGCGATAACGAACACCATAAAATCGAAGCGATATTCAAGGCGTTCGCCAAGTCCATAAAAAAGGCCGTGCAACGCGATGCGGACCGCATGGTCTTGCCCAGTACGAAGGGGGTTTTGTAGGAGCAACCCTTGTGGTTGCCCAACGGAATAAGGAATAAGGGTGCAGGACGACGACGTCTCATAGCTCACGTCTCCATACTCGCTACGCAATACGCTATACTAAACAGATGATCGGAATCATTAATTACGAAGCGGGCAATATTTTTTCCCTGACGGCGGCCCTGGGCCGCTTGGGCATTCCGTTCGGGATGGTCAGCGATGTCGACGAGTTTGACAAGTACGACCGGTTTATCATCCCGGGCGTGGGCCATGCCGGAGCAGCCATGCAAAAACTGCAGGCCACCGGGTTAGCTGCTTCCATCCATACCCTACAAAAGCCCGTACTGGGCATTTGCGTTGGCATGCAATTGCTGACGGCGCATTCGGAAGAAGGCGACAGCGAAATGCTGAACATCGTACCCCTCCGCACCCTGCACTTCCAAGATCGGATCACCGGAAAGGTGCCGCATATGGGATGGAATCAGGTAGACCCTGTAGCGGGTTGCCCGCTCTTTAGGGATATCGCTAAAGGAAGCTATTTTTACTTCGTCCACTCGTATTTTATCGAATATAATGCTACTTTTACCGCTGCTTTATCGCACTACGGTTTAGCGTTTTCGGCTGCCATCCAGCATGACAATTTCTACGGCGTACAGTTCCATCCCGAGAAGTCAGGCAAGGCAGGCGAACAGTTGTTATTAAATTTTTCAGTCGCATAAGGCCGTGCAGGTGCCGCCCTTGTGCTCTGCCGATGGATACCGGTAGCGCAGTGTCCGCGGCATCATTAAATTAATCACAAAAGATTATGTATATCATTCCAGCGATCGATGTCCTTGACCAGAAAGTGGTGCGCCTGCGTGAGGGCAACTACGGCGACGTTACTACCTACGACGTCACCTTGGAGGGGATGATCGAGCAATACCAGGCGAAGGGCACGGAACTCGTGCATATCATCGACCTGAACGGTGCGAAAGGCGACTTTTCAAACCAGCAATATCTTTTCGAGGTATTGAAAAAGACCGACATGAAAGTGCAGTATGGAGGAGGCGTACGCAGCATCGACAAAATCCGCGAGCTGATTGACGCAGGTGTTCACCGCGTCATCGTGGGTACCCAAGCCATCACCAATCCGGCCTTCCTCGACGAACTGAGCACGCTGAATGTGGGTAAGACCAAGTTGTCGGACCATATCGTCATCGCTATTGACGTGCTGGATGAGGTTATTAAATACTCGGGCTGGATTGAGAGCTCCCCGCTGAAGTTGATGGACTACATCGACCGGTGCCTGTCGCTCGGCTTCTTCCGGTTTCTATGCACCGATATCAACAAAGACGGCAAACTAGGCGGCGCGGGCGTCGAGTTGTACGAAAAGTTGCTGGAACATTCACCGATTATCAAGCTTATCGCCTCGGGCGGCATCAGTTCGATGGCCGATATCGAAGCATTGCGTGCAATCAACGTGGAATCGTGCGTTGTGGGTAAAGCCATCTACGAAAACCGCATCTCCATTGACGAGATCAAGGATTGGAATCTCAAATCGCTGATCAGCTTCTAATCCATGTTGGCCAAACGTATTATCCCCTGCCTCGACGTGAAAGACGGTCGTACCGTCAAAGGCGTTAATTTTGTTGACTTGCGCGATGCCGGCGATCCCGTCGAATTGGCGTGGGAATATTCCAGGCAGGGTGCCGACGAGCTGGTGTTTTTAGATATCACGGCCACCCACGAACGGCGCAAAACCACGGTGGATCTGGTACGTGCTGTAGCCCAGCAGATCAATATTCCCTTTACCATCGGCGGAGGCATCAACGAATTGGCTGATGCACATACCCTGTTGCATGCTGGGGCCGACAAGATTTCGATCAATTCGGCTGCCGTGCGTAATCCGGCACTGATTGACGAGTTGGCGGCCGCATTCGGCATCCAGTTTGTCGTTGTAGCGGTAGATACCCGCCACGTGGACGGCAAAAATTATGTGCACCTCAATGGCGGACGGCTGAAAACCGATATCGAAACGGAAGACTGGATTAAAGAGGCCGAACGCCGTGGCGCAGGCGAAATCCTGCTGACCTCGATGGATCACGACGGGACGAAAGGTGGGTTTGATTGCGCACTGTTGAAAAAAATAAATGACGGACTGTCTATACCGCTGATCGCATCGGGCGGCGCCGGAAATATACAGCACTTCGTCGACGTGTTCGAGCAGGCTAACGTGGATGCGGCCCTGGCGGCTTCAGTATTCCACTACGGTGAAATATTAATTCCGGAGCTGAAAGACGCGTTGCGCGGACAGGCTATCGACGTCAGGTAGACATCTTAATATCGCAGACATGGTGGATTTTGAAAAAGGAGGAGGCTTGGTGCCTGCCATTGTGCAGGATGCCCAGACATTGGAAGTGCTCATGCTGGGGTACATGGATGAGGCAGCCTGGCAAAAAACCCAGGCGGAACGCCGCGTCACCTTTTATTCGCGAAGCAAAGCGCGCTTGTGGACCAAAGGGGAGGAGAGCGGCCATTACCTGAACGTTGTGAGCGTGCATATCGACTGCGACCGAGACACCATCCTCATCAAGGCCCGCCCGGACGGCCCGACGTGCCACAAAGGCACCCGAAGCTGTTTTGATACCGAATACGGCCAGAATTTTATCCTCGAACTGGAGCGCATCGTACAAGACCGCATTGACCACCCCGTGGCCGAATCGTATGTCAACCGCCTTCGCCAGCGCGGTCTGAATAAAGTAGCCCAAAAAGTTGGTGAGGAAGCCACCGAAACGATCATCGCCGCATTGGCAGAGAGCGAAGCCGACTTTATTAACGAGGCTTCCGACCTGGTTTTCCACCTCTTGGTGTTACTTCGCGAGAAAAACGTAAGTTTGGAACAGATTGCCAAAAACCTCGAAGGCCGGCATCAGTAATCCGTTTCTTCTTGGCATGGCATCGCCCGCCCCACGGCAGCGCGGCATGCATGGGTACATATCCAGTGCTACCGCAAACCTCATGGACGGGCAGCTAAACAAACGTCGTATGGAAATCCAGAAAGTAGGAACATTGTCGGGGCACCAAAACCCGATTTTTACGGTCGAAAGCGGATCCGAACCAGCCATGTTGTTTACCGCAGGCAATGACAAAGGTGTGGTACAGTGGGATATGGAGGCCCTGTCCTTTAAGCGCATCCTGTTGCCTGTACAGTCCTCCGTGTATAAACTATATTTGATTCCCGGCACATCCTTGTTGGCCGTTGGCGAACGCCGAGGCCTGGTTACCATCGTGGATACCATCACAGGGGAGGTCGTGGCGACGTTGGAGCACCACCAGCGCCCGGTTTTCGGAATCATCGCCTTTGCGGATAAACCCGAGCTGGTCCTGTCGTCGGAAGATGGAACGGTATCCGTATGGGATCGGCGGACCTACCGGCTCCTGTACGCATTCGGCGTGTCCGAACAAACGGTGCGTACGATCGCCATCAGTCCCGATGAACAGACGGTCGTTTTCGGCACCAAGGATGGCCAGCTTAAGCTGTATGATGCGAATGAATATCGGCTGCGGGCCGAAATGAGTGCCCATACGCTGCCGGTGACTTCCTTATGCTATTCCCCTGACGGCAAGTACCTGCTGACTGGTGGGCGCGATGCACAGCTTAATGTGTATAATACCAGCGATTTTTCCTTGGCACGTACGTTTACTCCCCACATGTTTACCGTGTATGCCATTGCTTATCATCCTGTCTTGCCCATTGTGGCGACCGGAAGCCGCGATAAGAGCATCAAAATTTGGTCTGCCGAGGACTTCCGTTTGTTGCGCGCGATCAGCCTTGAAAAAGGATTCGACTGTCACCGCCTTTCGATCAACGACATTACGTGGAATCCCCTTAAAAACCAACTCATCTCCGTGAGCGACGATAAAACGGCGATGGTGTGGGACATCGGGAAGTAGTAGGCTACGGACTTTCGTGGCGCCTTACTGCCCATGCCGGGCGAGGTACGGCGGTGATTGCCGAAAGGGTAAATTAAATTACCCCCCGATGGAAAAACTCCCTATATTTATCCGCTTAAACCAAGTACACATGTCTTACAAGTCAAAGGAAGCAATATTTTCAGAAGTGGAAGCTACCTTGAAGCAGCAAGGATTCCGCGTAGAACAACAGGATCAGACTCGTCCGTGGGGAGGATTTTTTGTTATCGACGAGTCCCAGGCTCAGGAGTTTGCCAATGTTTATTTTAACGGGATTGACGTGGGGGAGCTTAAAATATCGGGGAAACTTAGCCCCAAGATATTGGTCGTAGCGCCGGGCAAGCGTCTGTCGTGGCAATACCACCACCGCCGTGCCGAAATTTGGCAAGTGGTCAGTGGCGGTGCTGGTGTCGTTACGAGCGATACGGACGAGGAACATGCGCTGCAGTTGCTGAACCCGGGCGATGTGATCCGCCTCAATCAGGGCGAGCGCCATCGCTTAGTAGGCTTGGATGGTTGGGGCGTACTGGCCGAAATCTGGCAACACACGGACGCCGACAACCCGTCTGATGAAGATGATATCGTGCGCGTGCAGGACGACTTTGGCCGTTAGCCAATTCTTTCACTTGGTTGGCTAGCGTTTGGGGGCCGTGATTCCCGATAGGTCGGTGACGGCGTAGGGGCTCAGTAGGGCGGCGTGGGCAGCCTGTTGGGCGACCACGGCTTCGGCTTCGGACACGTGTTCTGGACGGAACTTGTCTACCGGTGCCAATTCGCCGAATAAGGTTTCGAACCACGTACACGCAGCGGTAAAACGACCGATCTGCAAATCGAGGTGGTAACCGTCCCGTGTCAGGTTGTCGCCGATGAAGCTCGTCCGGGCATTCTGAATCGCCGTGCCGGCGGGCACGACCTGATCAATAGGTACCCACTCGGCAGCCTGCTTGGTGGCATCGATAATGGCTTCATACATGATTTGCTGGTCGCGCCCGTAGTGGGCAAATCCATCGTGCGATGCATCGGCCGCGTAGGCCCACGTTTGGTGGAAGATTATTTTTGCGCTGCCGTTCGTGGCGCCACTCAGGTAACCGAATAGGCCAGCAAGTGGTTTTTTGTAGTAATCAAACTGCCCCGACAGCGGGCTGGCCTGCTGTACGGAAATGTAGTCCCAGGGCTCGTCAGCCAGCGCCGACCGGATACGGGTATTGGGGGCTTCGTGCTTATTGCCGTCTGCATCGGTCTTGCGGTAGCGGTAGGCGGCCTTATCCTCCAGTACGTTGTCCCAATGAAGCGAAAGGGGGGCGCCGCCAATATACAGGTTGCCGATGACGATGTCCTTTCCCGCAGCAACACTCAGTTCATGCAAGTAATTCTCAATCGCGTCTTCCGAAAAACTATTGCCAATGGCCAGTACGCGGACCACACCCTGGTTGCCGGCTTGGCCTAAAACCATGCCCGCTGAAGCGATCAAAAACAAAAGGGTGACAACGAGGTGGCGGGTGAGCATCATGTGCGTACGATTATGCGAGTGAATGATTGATTGTGCCCAAAGATAGTTTTTTGTTCGGAATGTGACGAATGGCGCTTCAAGGCGAGGACGCTCGAATTTTTGGTTTTTTTAAACGCAGCGATGCGTATCTTTGGCATTTACCGTTTAATTATGCAAAAACATGGCTGAGGATCTCAATCTGGCGACAGGAACCAAAGAAGAACAATACGTAGCGCTTTTGCCGCAGTTGCGGGCGTTGCTGGACGGCGAAACGGATGAGATTGCCAATATGGCCAACATGGCGGCAGCGCTCAAAGAACAATTCGGTTTTTTTTGGGTCGGCTTCTATGTGGTGAAAGGTGGCGAGCTCGTGCTGGGACCGTTTCAAGGGCCAGTGGCCTGCACGCGGATTGGCAAAGGCCGGGGCGTATGCGGCACAGCGTGGGCTAACGCGGAAACGGTAGTCGTACCTGATGTAGACGCCTTTCCCGGGCACATTGCCTGCAGTTCGTTGTCGCGGTCAGAAATCGTCGTCCCGGTCCGCCGCCGCGGGGAAGTGGTGGGGGTATTGGATGTGGACAGTGAACGGTTGGATGCGTTTGATGACGTGGATAAGCGCTTCCTGGAAGAGATCGTCGGACTGTTATAGCGGTTTGGCGATGCGGCGCGGGTTGCTCAGTTTCGGAATTAATGACCAACGTATACCCGGTGGAAGAACGATATAAAGGCATCGCTGTGGTTCTCATGGACACCCGAAAGTACCAAAGCAAGCCGAACCGTGACGACTTGGTCAGCAAAAAGGCGAACGAAGGATTGCCCAATGGCTGGAAATCGAACGCAGACTTCCCGTGGCATAGCGTCGCCTATGCGGTGATCCATTTCGCCTATTATACACGTTGGAGGCTCCTGGCAAACGATAAGCAGCACCCTTTTTCAGGCAGATAAAGGCAGGCTTGCTAGCGGCGTCCCGATTTTGGGTCTGTAGCACCGATGCCGTAGCCATAACGAATAACAAGTAAGCACGCGATGACGATAAAAAAGCAGATTTCGATTTTGATAACCCACTGTAGTATGGGAATCTTGGCGCTTTCGTGTACCACCCAACAGCGAGAAGAACTGGCCTTGCGCTACCATTCTCCGGCTGAAGTATGGGAAGAAACCTTGCCCTTAGGCAATGGACGAATCGGCATGATGCCCGATGGCGGTGTCGAAACCGAACGGATTGTGTTGAATGACATTACGATGTGGTCGGGTAGTGAAGATCCCGAGGCGCTGAATCCGGCATCTCTTGCTTATTTGCCGGAGATCCGCGAACTGCTGCTGGCGGGGAAGAATTTGGAAGCCCAAAACTTGATGTATGCCCACTTTCGCAGTGGGGGGCAGGGGTCGGCATTCGGTCAGGGAAAGGATGCCCCCTATGGAAGCTTCCAGATGTTGGGCACGATGCACATCCATTATTCATATCCCGGCCATGACGAGACCGGAAATTATGAACGCGTATTGTCCCTCAATGAAGCGGTAGCATCCACCACGTTCACCAAAGGAGAGGTGACCTATTCAAGGGAGTATTTCGCGTCTCATGCTGACAATGTGCTAGCAACACGCCTAACCGCCGACCAAGCGGATGCGATTTCAGTTGAGGTGGGATTGAGCAGACCCGAACGAGCCACGATCTATGTGAAAGACAACATTCTCTACATGGAAGGGCAGCTGAATGATGGGCATGATACCGATAAAGGTGTGCGCTATCTTACTAAACTACAGCTGTTAAACAGCGGTGGCACATTGGGCGCAAGCGATACTTCGCTCATTGTCAATGACGCGGACGAAGCGGTGATTCTTATCTCCACCTCGACCGACATGCTGGATAAAAACTATGCGGAATCGGTCGATATCTTGTTGGCGGGTGCCAAAGCAAAGCCATTCGACCAATTGAAGCAAGCGCACATCAGTGCATACCGGGAGAAGTTTGACCGGGTAGAATTGAATCTGGGGGCGCAGGATAATGTGACTTCGACAAACGAGCGACTGGCTAAATTCCAGTTGAATGACGACCCCGCTTTCGCCGCGCTCTATTTCCAATACGGGCGTTACCTGATGATCAGCGGCACGAATGAGTCCTCACTACCCCTGAACTTGCAAGGCTTATGGGCCAATCAGGTGCAAACCCCCTGGAACGGCGATTACCACTTGAATATCAACGTGCAAATGAACTACTGGCCAGCGGAAGTCAGCAACCTATCGGAATTGCACAAACCGCTGCTCGACTTTACGAAATCACTCGTTCCGTCGGGCCAAGCCACCGCTAGGCAGTTTTATGCAGCTGACGGTTGGGTAGCGCACATGATGAGCAATCCATGGGGGTTCACGGCGCCGGGCGAACACGCCTCATGGGGTGCGACGAACACCGGCGGCGCGTGGCTATGCGCACACCTGTGGGAACATTACAGTTTCACGCAAGACAAGGAATATCTCAGGGATATTTATCCGGTATTGGCAGGTGCCGCTGAGTTTTTTCTGAGCAGCATGATTAAGGAACCTGGTTACGGCTGGCTCGTTACCGCACCATCGTCCTCACCCGAAAATGCATTCTATCTCCCCGGCAGCACGACGCCTGTCTATGTGTGTATGGGGCCCACGATGGATGTGCAGCTTATCAACGAATTATTTAGCAATATCCTCGTCGCTGCGGACATCTTGGACATCACCGACGAAACCACGGCGAGAATACGTGAGGCACAACCCCAACTTCCACCCATGCAAATTAGCGACGCCGGTTATCTGCAGGAGTGGCTAGTGGATTATAAGGAGGCGGAACCAACCCATCGACATGTTTCCCATCTATATGGGCTGTACCCGGCTAACCAAATCTCTCCCTATACGACACCGGAACTGGCGGCGGCAGCCCGCGAAACACTCGAGCGCCGCGGCGACGAAGGCACGGGTTGGTCACGTGCATGGAAAATTAATTTTTGGGCGAGGCTGCAAGACGGCAACCGGGCTTATAAATTGTTGAAAAGCCTGCTGGAACCGACCTTTGGCAGCGAAGTGAAGATGAACACGGGTGGGGGGACATACGCCAACTTGTTTTGTGCGCATCCACCTTTTCAGATCGACGGTAACTTTGGCGGCACGGCCGGTATTGCCGAGATGCTTGTCCAAAGCCAAAACGGGTATATCGAATTTTTACCCGCCCTTCCCGATGTGTGGGCAACCGGAAATTTCAAGGGCTTGCGCGTGCGAGGCGGGGCTGAGGTGAGCGTGGAATGGGCAGACAGCAAAATCTCGTCCTTTGTCGTAAAGGCGTTGTCATCCAATACGTTCAAAGTGAAAGTTCCCGCGTATACCGCCGCTGTTCGCCGAGATGGTAAAGACTTGCCCGTCGATAATGGCTTTGTTGCATTTGAAATAGGGGAGGGAGAAGAGGTCCGCTTTAGCATCCAGTAACGGCGATCTATTCGTTCCGTCCTCCTTTTCCAATAATTGGTCAATAAGGTAGTGAGATCGCAGCGACGCAGGGGGACGCGGACACGTAAAAGTGTACGCTTTGCCGGATGGAGCGGTATGCCGATTGGTGGCTGTGGTATAGGCTGGCGGCATCGGTCCCGGATTGCCGATTAAAAGCAGATTGTTACACAAATTCGAGCTGATTTCGTGGTTTGAGTATGCAAAAATCCTATCTTAGGCCTTTCGAGAGAGTCAAAAGGAAACCTTTTAAACGATTATGAACAGAAAACACTTTATCAAATCCGCTTCTTTACTCGCTGGAGGCGCGTTGCTGTCGCCGACCCTGGCTCAGGCATCCGCGGGTTTGGCCACACCTGCCCCCGCTACATCCACCAAACTAAAATCTGGTTTGGGTTTCGGTATGATCAAGGAAGACCTGTCTGTACTGGACAAATTTAAGCTCGTGAAGGATCTCGGCTTTGATGGCATAGAGTTCAACGCACCGGTGGATATACCCATCAAAGAACTACTCGATGCAAAGAACAAAACAGGCGTATTGATCCCAAGTCTGGTCAACAAAGACCATTGGTCTAAACCCCTGTCAGACCCCGATCCTTCGGTCCGGCAGTTTACCATTGACTCGGTGGCCAAATCCCTCGAGGAAGTAAAAGAGCTGGGTGGCGATACCGTCTTGGTGGTGCCGGGTGTGGTCAACGACAAGGTTTCCTACGAGCAGGCATACAACAACGCTTTGCAATCCGCGCGTCAGTTAATTCCGCATGTCGAGCGAACCGGCATGAAGATCGGGATGGAGAATGTGTGGAACAATTTTATTCTTAGCCCGGTAGAAGCCAAGCGGTTTCTCGATGAAATCGACCATCCCCTCATCGGCTGGTATTTTGATATTGGCAATATCCTGCGCTATGGATGGCCGGAGCACTGGGTGGAAACCCTGGGCAACCGCATCGTGAAGCTCCACGCGAAGGAATTCAGCCGAGCCAAGATGAATGACGAGGGGCTTTGGAAAGGTTTTGGCGTGGATTTACTGGAGGGAGACGTTAACTGGCCGCTGGTCATGCAGACCGTAAGGGACACCGGCTATCAGGGCGAATGGGTGATCGCCGAACTCGGTGCGGGCGATCGGGAATACCTCCGCAAGATCTCCTCGCAAATGGCGCAGATCGTCAGTATGTAAGCCTAGCCCACGTGAGGGTGTATCAAAAGAAGGAAATAAAGAAGAAAAGCGTCACCCTGAACGCCTGATTGCAGGTAAGATTTCAGTATGACGCTCCGTTGGATACACCCTTAATACTTTAGTTTTTCGGCAAAAACCTTCCGGAATTCTTGTAGCTTCGGAACAATCACGTATTGGCAATAGGCCTGTTCCGGATTGAGATTGAAGTAGTTTTGGTGGTAATCTTCGGCAATGTAGAAGGTCGTGTAGGGTTCCAGCATGGTGACGATGGGTTTCGGGTAGACCTTTTCCTCCTTCAGTCTTCGGATGTAATATTCCACGACTAGCTTTTCTTCCTCACTGTGATAGAATACCGCCGACCGGTACTGGGGGCCTACGTCATTGCCTTGGCGGTTGAGCTGGGTCGGGTCGTGCGCTTCAAAAAATGCCTCCAGCAATTCGCTGTAGGACAGAATATCCGGATTGTAAATGATGTTCACCGCCTCGGCATGTCCCGTGTTGCCGCGGATTACCTGCTGGTACGTGGGGTTTTTGACATGCCCGCCGATGTAACCGGATATAACGGTGTCTACACCCTGTAGCTGCTGGAACAACGCCTCCGTGCACCAAAAGCATCCGCCGGCGAATGTCGCCGTGTCGCGCGCAGCTCCCGTGCTGGTCGGCGGCGCCGCATTCATCGGTTGCTGGGCGGGATTCCCTGCCGATTGGCAAGCGATTCCCAATAGCAGCAAGCCGCTGAAAATCGCGCCTATACTTCTTCTTTTTTTTACCATATCTCCATCCGCTGTATCCTTAATGACCTAAAATACACCATTTTCGGTATTGACCACAACTATTATATGAAATATATTTGATGATGAAAACCCAGGGGATGGTTTCTGCCGCACAAAACGCGTAGCCTTTTGATACGCTGTCAGCAGCGCAAAGCCTCATCCACCGACAGTGCCCTTACCCTTGAAATCTAACCTAAGACATTCAAAAACAATGGCAAAGACAACCCATAACACCACCTATCGGATTCTCTCCATTGACGGAGGCGGAACCCGCGGCCTCCTCCCGGCGGTCATTTTGGATTGTATCCATAAGGAATTCGGTAAGTTACCGAGCGACCTGTTCGACATGTATGCGGGCACATCTACCGGCGGCATTATCTGCCTTGGGCTGGCGGCCGGGCTGAAGCCCGAACGGCTCGTGCAGCTTTACCTCAACGAATCGACCAAGATCTTTCACGAAACGTTTTTCGACCGGCTTACCGGGCTGGACGAGCATCTTCGGTCCAATTACCAGCATCGCCGGTTCAAGAAGATACTGGAAGATATTTTTGGAAAGAAAACCCTAGGCGATGTGCACAAGGATCCCGCCTTTGGCAAAAAGGGAAAGGAAGTGATGGTATGCAGTTTCGACCTTAATCCCGAAAGGGAATCGGACCGGAATTGCAACTACCGGCCGGTAATTTTCCACTCTTCGTTCATCCGCGATCAAAAGGAAACACTGGTCGACTTGGCCCTTCGCACCTCCGCGGGTCCAACGTATTTTCCGGTTTACCAGCGGAAATACGTAGATGGTGGCATTGCCCTCAATAATCCCGCTATGGCGGCCGTGGCCTATGCTGTCAACGATTCGGAGGCGAAAGACGAAGACGAGGGCAAATACCTTGAAAACGGCTACAAGGGCCTGCAAAAAGACCTTAAAAACTTACGTGTGTTTTCGCTGAGCACCGGAACGAGCAACCTCAACCGCATCGAGGAAAGCAAAATCGGTGCAGGCAACTGGGGAAGTATACAGTGGATCAAATACCTCCCCGACCTGCTTACCGAGAGCAACGTGCAAAGTACGATCTACTACGTCAAAAACATCTTGGGCAGCGGGCGCTTCTTGCGGTTGGATCCCAATTTTAATGACCAGGAGCTGGCGCACAAGTCATTGTGGAATAAATCTATTCCGATGGATACGACCGATCCGAATGTGCTCAACAGGATGCGCGAATTTGCCGAAAAGGTGTACCAGAAGGAAAAGAAAGCAATCGTCAAGTTCCTCGGAATCGACGAAGGAAGCTAGTACCGCAGTCTCCTCGTCGAGTCGGGCTAACGCACTTCCAGCACGATTTTCCCGAATTGGGCCGAGTCATCCATTTTCCGGATGGCCTCGTTCGCCTCGTCAAGCGCATGCACGCTGTCGATGACGGGCTTCGCCTGGTGCGCGTTTGCAAAATCCAGCATATTGGCGAAATCCGTGGCAGATCCCATTGTGGTGCCCGCGATGGTAAGCTGCTTCCAGAAAATCTTGCGTCCGTTCAGCTCCGGAATGTTTCCCGCCGTGCCCCCGAAGAACACGATTCTGCCGCCGGGGTTAGCCAAATCGGGGAAATGGGAAAATTGGCTGCCCAGCGCACTATCGATGATGATGTCAAATCCCCCGGCTGTCTCTTTCAACGCTTCTGCCCACCCTTCAGACCGATAGTTGGCGCCGCCAGCAGCCCCACGCTGCATAGCCGCATCGATCTTCGATGCCTGGCTGGACGTGACATACACCTCGGCGCCAGCGTGCACGGCCCAAAGGAGTGCAAATGTCGCAACCCCGCCACCGATGCCCGTGATCAGTACTTTTTCACCTTTTTTCAGGTTGCCCTTGGTAAATAATGCCCGGTAGGCGGTAAGTCCGGCGAGAGGCACGGCTGCTGCCTCCACATCGCTGAGGTGCGGCGGTTGCACGAAGAGATTTTCGATGGGGACTTTGACATATTCCGCAAAGGTGCCATAATCGGGTAAGCCAAGGATTTTGAAGTCCGCAGGCTGTGCAGGACTGTCCCTAGTCCAATGCAGTGCGGGGTTGATAATGACGGGCTTACCTAGCCACTGCTCGCGGTCTGCTGCGCTTCCGCGGATGTCTTCGACAATGCCGGCGCCGTCAGAACCAGGGATCAGGGGAAATTGCAGGCCCGCGTATTTGCCCTGCTGTATCCACCAGTCCCGCCGGTTGAAGGCGGCAGCCCGAATACGAACCAATGCTTCGCCCGTTGCCAATTCCGGAACGGGCACTTCCTTAACGAGAAGGGGCTGGTGGACACCCTCGATAACAATCGCTTTCATGAATATAGGTACAATCAAATCAAAACGGCGACATAGGGTTGCCCATGCCGCCGTTTTACGAAAATGTAATGGTAAAACTTCTTATTTCGCGTCTGCGTAGCGTTTCGCGACTGCATTCCAGTCTGCGACGTTGAAAACCGCTTCCAAATAATCTGGACGCTTGTTTTGGTATTTCAGGTAATACGCATGTTCCCATACGTCAATACCGAAGATTGGCGTTCCTTTTACTTCCGCGACGTCCATCAAAGGGTTGTCTTGGTTAGGCGAAGAAGTCACTTCCAATTTGCCGGACGCGTTCACGATGAGCCAAGACCAGCCTGATCCGAAGCGCGTGGCGCCGGCAGCTTTCAGCTGATTTTTTAGCTCGTCGAACGAGCCAAATGCTTCGTTAATCGCATCGGCCAACTCGCCAGTAGGCTCGCCGCCGCCATTGGCAGACAGCACGGTCCAAAACAGCGAGTGGTTGTAGTGCCCACCACCGTTGTTGCGGACAGCAGCCGAGTAGTTCGAGATGTTTTTGTTTATGTCTTCCAAAGAAAGATTGGCTGCATCCGTGCCTTCGATAGCCTTGTTAAGATTATCCACATAAGCCTTGTGGTGACGGCCGTGGTGGATTTCCATGGTTTCTTTGTCAATATGCGGTTCAAGTGCGTCGGCAGCGTATGGTAACGCTGGTAGTTCAAATGCCATAGTGTTATGATTTTAATAAGTGTGAATTAATTTGAATTAGTGCTTTATCAAACAATAATAACAAATTTTGACGACACTTTGTTTGCAAAATATCGTTTATGACGTTGTGCTTATGGAAATGGCGTGGCGCGGCGGTTTATGCCGAAGGTATTAGACCGCCAGTGCGCCTGTTTTCCGGCCCACCGAAAGTTGCAACACTTGCTCTTTGATGCCGCTCGCGTCGTATCCGCAATGGGCCCAAAGTTCAGCTTGCTCGCCATGCTCAATAACGGCATCGGGGATGCCTAGGCGTGCTACCTTCGCTTGATACTGATTGTCGGCCATAAACTCAAGCACCGCACTTCCCATGCCTCCTTGGATACACCCGTCCTCGACGGTGATGATTTTTTTGAATTTCTGGAATACGCCGTGCAGCAGCTCCTCGTCAAGCGGCTTGACGAAGCGCAGATCGTACAAGGCGGGGTAGATACCCTCCTCATTAAGCTGCACACACGCTTTCACGGCTTCGTTGCCGATATGGCCGATGGTGAGGATGGCCACATCTTCGCCTTCAAATACCTGGCGCCCTTTGCCGATTTCAACTTGCTTGAAGGGCCGGCGCCAGTCTGGCATGACACCCTGTCCCCGTGGATAGCGGATAACAAACGGTCCCATGTCGTCGAGCTGGGCGGTGTACATAAGGTTGCGGAGTTCTTCCTCGTTCATGGGCGCAGAAACCACCAAGTTAGGAACACAGCGCATATAGGCCAAGTCGTATGCGCCATGGTGCGTCGGTCCGTCAGCGCCGGCTAGGCCCGCGCGGTCAAGGCAAAATACCACGTTGAGCTTTTGCAAGGCTACGTCATGAATAACCTGGTCATAGGCGCGCTGCATAAAGCTGGAGTAAATGTTGCAGAACGGTACCATCCCTTGGGTAGCGAGGCCAGCAGAGAAGGTCACGGCGTGTTGCTCCGCGATGCCGACGTCAAACGCACGGTTTGGCATGGCCTTCATCATGATATTCATCGACGAGCCCGAAGGCATGGCGGGCGTGATGCCCATGATCTTCTCGTTTTTCTCGGCCAACTCCACTAAGGAGTGACCGAAAACGTCTTGGTATTTGGGAGCGACAGGCTTGTCGGACTTCGTTTTTTTGATTTCGCCGGTAATCTTGTCAAAAAGACCGGGCGCGTGCCACGTGGTCTGGTCTCGTTCGGCCAGCGCGTAGCCTTTCCCTTTCACGGTAATGCAATGAAGGAGCTTAGGGCCCGGAATACTCCGCAAGTCTTCGAGCACTTTGGCGAGGCGTTTGACATCGTGTCCGTCCACCGGGCCGAAGTATCTGAAATTAAGGGACTCGAACAGGTTGCTTGTGCTGTCCATGAAGGTGCTCTTGATACTTCGCTCCAGCGTCTTCATGATACCGAGCGCATCCGGCCCCTTTTCTGAAATCTTCGTCAGCACGTGCGCCAAGTCATCGCGGAATCGGTTCCACGGCTTCGATGTGGTGATGCCGGTGAGGTATTCCTTTAGTGCGCCCACGTTGGGGTCAATCGACATGCAGTTGTCGTTGAGGATGACCAGCAGGTTTGATTTTTCGATACCCGCATGGTTCAGCGCCTCAAACGCAAGGCCGGCAGTCATGGCGCCATCGCCGATAACGGCCACGTGCTGGCGGTCGGTTTCGCCCTTGTAGTGTGAAGCCACGGCCATGCCCAGCGCAGCGGAAATCGAGGTGGATGAGTGCCCCACGCCAAAGGCGTCGTACGCGCTCTCGCACCGCTTCGGAAAACCGCTGATACCGCCCAGTAGGCGGTTGGTGTGGAATTTATCGCGGCGTCCCGTTAATATCTTGTGTCCGTATGCTTGATGCCCCACATCCCATACAAGCTGGTCGTAGGGTGTGTTGAGTACATGGTGCAAGGCGACCGTGAGCTCAACGACGCCCAAGCTGGCTGCGAAGTGGCCGCCGTGCTTGGAAACCACATCAATGATGTATTGCCGCAGTTCCTCAGACAGCATAACGAGCTCGTTGCTGTCAAGCCCTTTCATGTCTGCGGGACTATGGATTCGCTCAAGTAGTTGGCCCTTTTTCTCATCCATGATGTGTGGTCTTATTTAATAAATGAGTTTGCTGCAAAATAAAGCAAAATTTCTTACATTAGATCGTTCAAGGCAGTGTTCGGTCGGCTAATTGATGTCTATAATACAATATTACAAGTAATCAAGCTGTGGCGTGCCGAACTCCGTCTGTTTATGGTGTTTTGTAGTATTCGGCCTACGGTGCCAACGTATGAAGAAAATTCGTTATCTGCAAAAACACGTTTTATCATGTTGCCTAGCGCCTTTTTCACGGCATTTCAAACTTCCGGTACTGCCAATACCTTGCCATTTCTATACAACAAGCCGACTGGTGAGAAGGTTTGGGCGCATGGGCACGGTGTGTTGTGCGAGCAAGCTGATTTGATTAGATTTGAGGGCGGATGGAAGACCAAGGCTACGAAATAAAACTGTCGCAATTCGAAGGGCCTTTCGATTTGTTGCTGTTCTTTATTGAACGGGATGAATTGAATATCCACGATATCCCGATTGCGCAGATCACGACGGATTTTCTTAGTTATATCCAGCAGATGCAAGCCCTTAATATGGAGCTGGCGAGCGAGTTTATCATTGTAGCGGCAACGCTGATGCGGATAAAGGCCAAAATGCTATTGCCACGACCCGAATTGGATGAAGAAGGCAATGAGCTTGACCTGAAGCAGGATCTCGTGCAAAAGCTGATTTTGTACAAGCAGTTTAAGCTCGTGGTGGAAGATCTCCGCGAGCTGGAGGATATCCGGTTTAGGCAAGCCAAGCGGGGCAATATCGGTGGCGATCTCAAACTGGTCGATGTGGGGGCGAACGTAGGGGAGGAACTCAGCACGCTGGATATCTATAAACTGATGGTTGCGTACGAGCGGGCGATGGAAGCGTATCAGGGCCGAACGCAAGAAGTACGGCACACTGTCGTGCGCTATCCGTATACCATCGAAGAGCAGAAACAGGCCATTGCAAAGCTCGTGGAGGTGAACAAGCGCCTTGATTTTGCTGAAATCCTCAAGCATTCGGAAAACCGCGTCCATTTCGTTTATAATTTCCTCGCCATCCTGGAAATGCTCCAGCAACAGCTCGTTGATATTCAAGTGGGGTTAGGATACAATAACTTCAGCGTGCGGCAGGTGAGGCGATAAGGGCGGCTACCGCTCGTTTGGACGGGCGATTTTAGGGTCGGGTGTGGTGCCATTCGAAAAATGACGTATTTTGCGGATGCAATTATAACCCCAGGGGAATTCT
>CAYUIZ010000028.1:0-28192 GCA_964444885.1 uncultured Sphingobacteriaceae bacterium
TATCGGGATTTTTGCTCATGACCAGTTTTCGTTTCACTGACCTATCGCGTAAGTTCGGACGTAGGGAAGCGAATTTTTTGTTTTCCGCTAAAGGGCTATCTTTACATGCAATCCCTATGTATGTGACGAAAAAATGGGCGATTGACTGGAAAGTATATGACAAAAAGGTATCGGTCAAAAACATCTTACGGATTATTGGCGTTTGTGTTTCTCGTGTTCTTTGGGCCTGTCGTGGCGGATCTGTTTCAGGATGGATTCGGTGACGCACGCTTGGGGGTATTGGCGTTCCTAGTTCCGATATTCGCGCTGGTCGTCCATGTTTTTTTTGGAACGGTTTACACCATCCGCGGGGGAAAGCTCCACATCCAATGCGGCTTTATCTCTTATCGGCCGATTGATATAGCGAAAATAAAGTCAATTTCTGCGTCACGCAGCTTGTTAGCTGCACCGGCGCCTTCCTTTGACCGCCTCGAAATCCGCTTTGGCCGGTTCGGCCGCATGCTTATTTCGCCTAAGGACAAGGCGGGGCTCACACAATCCCTAGCCAGTATCAATCCGGATATCCTAATCCAAATTTAAGGCAAAGCCCCTTGGATCAAAAACTCTCCAGAAATTCGTTGAGCTTAACTTCGCGCGGCAATTCGAGTTTCTTGCGGAGCCGGTAGCGGGCTATTTCTACCCCTTTGGGAGAAATATGCAGAACTTGGGCAATCTCCTTGGATGACATGTTTATTTTGAGGTAAGCGCACACTTTGAGGTCTGACGGCGTGAGCGCCGGGTACGTTTCCTTCAGCTTCTTGAGGAAGTTGTTGTGTACGTCGTCAAAGTGAAGGGCAAATTTTTCCCACTCCTTTTGGTGCTTTTCATCCTCGATGATGTCTTTGAGAATGCGGTGCAGCTGGTACCTGGCATCCGGATTTTTCTCTTCGTCCATCACCGACTGGATGTTTTCTTTCACTTTGTTGATGAGCCGGCTGCGTTTGAAATCGTTCATCGTGATGGAAGCCAGGTCTCTGTTTTTAAAGGCGATCTCGTTTTCCAGTTTCTCGTTCTTGAGCTCGATGATGACTCGCTCGCTATTCTTTTTCTCCAGCTCGTGCAGGTAGGCGGTTTCCCGTTGTTTTTTTTCAAAATTGAGACGTTGCTTGTGCAGTTGGCGCTTGTAAAGCCTAAACAGCAGGTAGGAAAGCAGGACGATCGCGATCGCATACGCCGCTTGGGCTAAGGGGCTCACGTACCAGTATGGGGCTACTTGGAACGCGTATGACAGTACGTTGGACTCCTCGCCAAACTTATTACGTGCTTTTACCTCCAGGATATACGCACCCGCGGCCAAGTTGCCGAACGACCGCTCGCTCACCGAGGTCCACGGCGACCAGTCTTCCTTGCCGCGCAGCCGGTAGCTATACTCGAGGGATTCCATGAATTCATGGCTGGCCACCTCAAACCGTAAGGCCGAAAAGTCAGGCGCAAGGCGGAAAACCGTCCGTTGGTTCGTGGCGAGCTGTCCGTGTTCGTCGACATAATATCCGTTGTGCAACAGGCTGTCTTGGTTGTTGTAGCTGATCCGGATGGCGTTAAACGAGATGCGCGGCTTATCGTTGTTGGCGCGGTATAAGTCTGAGTTGATGTGGAACACGCCGTCGTACGAGCCGACCAGGATATTTTCGGGGTCGATAGGATTGATGTGGTAGAAGCCGCCGATCATGTTGCTCTCCAGCTCATGGAAATTTGTGGTCGTCTCCGTGCGCGGATCCCAAACGGCGATCTTCTCGTCTGAGATAAACCAGACCCGGCGCGCCTCGTCCTCCTTGAGGTAGATGATCGGGATGTTTCCAAAACGCGCATTCCAGACGCTATTTTTTTCGAATGTATCCTGCCCCTCCGAATACGTATAAATACCATCAAGTGTGGCAACGACAATGTCTCCGCCGACGCTGAATACGTAGTTCTGGTTGTCCGAAGGCAGGCCGTGCGCGGCCGTGTACTGTACGGCATCCGATCCTGGGTCTGACAGGTCATAACGATACACCCCGCGGTAGGGGTGCGAGGTCCAGAGGGCATTACGGGCACTGTCGATTTCCATAAAGCGCATAGGCTCGACCAGATTGCCGAGCAGTCGGTGCTCTTTTTTGGGCGACAAGTCAATTTCGTAAACCCCATTGTACGTGCCCGCAAAGTATTTGTTCCCGACCGCTTTGACCAGCCAGGTGCCGATGTCGATTTTTGATTCAATAGTGCCGTCGGGCGCTATAATGAAACCGCCGTGGTGGTGCAGCATCCACAGGCGGCCGTTGAGCCAATGCAGGTTCCAGACCTGTCCGTTGGTGCCGGGGAGTCGCCTAAATCCCTGGGAGGCGTAGCTGATGTCGTTAGCCTCGCGCTCTACCGGCGAGGCATAGAGCCCGTCGGACGAGCCTAGGTAGAGTGTGCCTTGGGCCAATAGCGTGGCGTAAGTCGCCGTTGGTGATTGTTTTTGCGGGTAGATGTTCCGCACCGCCGAATTGATTTCCAGGATTGATAGCCCGTTGTCGAGTCCCAGCCATAGCAATCCTTTTTCGTCTACGAAAGATGCCAGCACCGTATTGTGGCGCAGCCCGTCGGACGTACTGATTTGTTGGATGGCCTGGCCGCGCTTGTCGATGATATACATGCCGCCCGATACGGTGCCCACGGCGATGTGGCCGTTTCGCAGTAGGGACGTCGAAATGATTTGGCTTTGTTGTATCGCTGACGGAAGGGCGAATGGCGAAAAACTGCCTGCATGGTACAGCAAGGCGTGGTTGGCGAGTGTGGTCACCAGGGTGGAGTCTTGCCCGATCGCCAAGGTGCTCGTGGCCACATCGGTGACGGGTTGTCCCAGGGAGTGCAGCGCGCCTTCGTGTAACACAAACCATTCATTCTTATTCGCTACGAGCAGCCCGTCGTGCATCTTGCCCATGAAACCGAATTCTTGGTTATCTCCCGGCAGCAGCACGTCAAATCCAGCATCGCTGTAGCAGAAAATGTATTTCGTCGTGCGGAAGTAAACGGTGTCTTGGAGAACTTCAATATCCCATACGTCGCCAAAGTCGGTGAAAGTGGCCGGTAGCAAGCCGGATAGGTCGTGGAATACGAGGCCGGTGCGGGTGGCCTGAAAATAACCGATCACGCCTTGCGCACCGACGTATGCGCGACCGTCATGCAGGGCTACGGAGCGGATGATGGTATGGTTGGGTACGGGGTGGTTCTTCCACTCCTTGCCATTGAACGTAATCAGCCCGCTGTTGTTGGCGATGTAGATGGTGGAAAATCCGTCCTGCACGATTTGCCAATTTTGGGTGCCTGAGTTCGTGTCGAAATGGCTCAGATTCGCAATTTTCGGCACGCCGATTTTTTTCTGCGCCCGTAGGGGAGCAGAGGCGAGCACGAACGCAATGACAAGGGACAGGAGCAGGTATTTTAACACGGAATGAGGTTTGGGTTAACAATGCCCAAATATATGTAGTATTTCAAATAGTTGACATACAGTATTTTAATTTTTTTGTGTAGTGGTAAAGTAGGGGTCGAAAATTAGGCGGTAGAAGATGGATGCCCTACTTTTGGAATGTCGGATAATCGGCAAATTATAAACTTACACAGTTATGTTTTACTACTTCAAAGAAGGAAAGCCGAAGGGCTTGGCTTTCGGTTTGTTGTTGATTATGATGCTTGCCTGCCCTTGGCCAGAAGCGTTGGCGCAGGCGACACAACAAACAGTCAGCGGCCGCGTCCAAGACCGGCAGGGGCAACCCCTGGCAGGAGCGACCGTGCGCGTGGTGGGCAACAATGTGGCCACGTCCACGGATGAATCCGGCCGCTTTAGCATTGTTGCCAATCGTGGCGATCTACTCGAATTTTCCTATGTCGGCTTCGAGCGGGCCACGGTAACGGTAACCAGTCAAAGCGAGCTTTCCGTGCAGCTGCAGGAAACTGAGCCGAACATACTGGAGGATGTGATTGTCGTGGGCTATGGCACCCAAAAGATTACCAATATCTCCGGCGCCATCTCCACGGTGAAACAAGCGGATATCGAGCGCCTGCGCCCGACGCGTGCCGAGGAGGCCTTGCAGGGGCGGGCGGCAGGCGTCAACGTTATTCAGGGCGGATCGCCGGGGTCCAAGCCGACGGTCCTTGTGCGGGGCATACCCTCCTTTTCGGGAACAGATCCCGTGGTGATTGTGGATGGCGTGCCGCAAACGCTCGACGACCTTAACTCAATCAGCGCGTCGGACATCGAATCGATCACCGTGCTCAAAGATGCGGCCACCACGGCCATCTATGGCGTGAAAGGGGGCAACGGGGTAATCGTCGTCACGACCAAAAATGGGCGCAAGAACCAAGCGACCCAGATTACCCTCAATACGAATGTAGGTTTTCAAGAAGCCGTGAAGAAAATCAACATGCTTAACGCATCTGAATACGCTGCGATGGTCAACGAAGGAAGCGTGGCGGCGGGCGGAGGTCTTATCTTTAACGATCTTTCTACACTTGGCGCGGGCACGGACTGGCAGGAACAGGTGTTCGAACGGCCATTGGAACATTCATATAATCTTTCTGCGTCGGGCGGCGGCGAACGGCTGACCTACTTTCTTTCGGGCGCACTGCACAGCCAGGGAGGTGTTGTAGGGGGCTACGGCAAGTCGCGCTTCGACCGCGGCAACGTCACAGCAAACATGGCTTACGACATCACGGACCGGGTCAAGTTCATCCTGAACAATACCTACGTGATGCTGGGGAGTCGCGGCATTCAGGAAAATTCCTTCAACTCGATCCTGGGAAGCGCACTGAATTTCGATCCGACGGTGCCGGTTTACAACGACGACCCGAATATCGTGGGAACCTACGGCTACAGCAGCTTGCTGTTTTCCGAAGTGTTTAATCCCTTAACCAAACTCGACAATACCTTTAACCGCAATCGGGGTAACAAGCTCTATGGCAAGGCCGAAGTACAGGTGGGTTTATGGGAAAATCTGACCTTCAGCTCGCGTTTTGGCTATAGCCGGTATGACGATAACGGAAGGGAATTTACACCGCTGGTATTCTACGGCCTCAACAACGTGGACAATACGATGAATCCCGATGGCAGCACCGTTACGGGTCGCCACAACCGCGTGTCGCACAGCAAAAATGAATACACCAGTTACACGTTCGAGAATTTCTTCAATTATGATTTCAGCATACAAAACGACCATAACTTCGAAACGGTACTAGGTATGTCGGTATCGAAATCGACGAGCAATGGGCTTTCGGCTAGCCGGCAGGACGTCCCCTTCAATTCGTGGGAATTTGCGGATTTCAGCGCTGCTACAGGGCAGATTACGGAAAACACCCTAGATGCCATCGGCGGGGGCTACTGGCAGTCGTTCCGCAAAAACCTGTCTTATTTTGGCCGGATCAACTATGACTACCAATCGCGCTACCTAGCCTCCTTGTCGGTGCGCCGCGACGGGTCGTACGCATTCGGTTCGGAAAACAAGTTTGGGAACTTCTACTCCGGCTCCTTAGGTTGGGTCGTTTCCAACGAGGATTTTTATGATTCCACATTCGTTAATTACCTTAAGATACGGGGAAGCGCCGGATCCATCGGCAACGAGAACGTCAATCCGCAATACGTGCAAATCATCACCGGCGGACCCAGCTATGACCCGACGGCAAACAGCAATGGTTATAATTTTGGCGGCGTGTTTTACCCCGGATCTACCGTGGGGTCCATCGCCAACAACGCATTGCGCTGGGAACGGCAAATCCAGTACAACATTGGATTTGATGCCAATTTCTGGAACAACCGGTTCACGCTGAATGCCGACTATTTCTATAAAAACGTAGATGGTCTGCTGTTTACGCCCTCCGCGTCTCTGTACTTGGGTACCGTCCCACTGCCTACGGCCAACGTGGGCTCGACCGAAACCAGGGGTCTGGATGTGACGTTGGGATTCCAAGACAATTTCTCGGACGATTTCCGGTTTAACGCCGCACTCACCGTGACGACGGCAAAAAACCGAGTCACCAAGACGAACGAAGACGGCACCGCCCGGATCATCGGGGGTAGTTATTTCAACGGGCAGTCGCAGACGGTTACCGTATTTGAGAAAGGGGAAACGCCCGGGTATTTCTACGGCTACCAAACGGATGGACTGTTCCAATCGCAGGAAGATATCGAAAACTGGGCACTCCAGTCGGGCGCACAGCCGGGCGATATCCGCTTTGTCGATACCGACGGCAATGGCGAAATCAATGCCGACGACCAAGTGAAAATTGGCGACCCGTTTCCGGATATGACCCTGGGGCTAAACCTCGGCTTCTCGTATAAGAAGCTCGATTTTGGCGTGTTCTTTTATTCCTCGGTCGGCAATGACATCTACCGGGCTTACGAACGCAATGCCAACTATACCAATAAACCAAACAGCATCCTCAACCGCTGGACCGGACCGGCGACCGTGAACGATGCCCGCTACCCGCGCTACTCGTTTACGGATCCCAATAACAACAGTCGCGTGTCTGACCGTTACGTCGAAGACGGCTCGTTTCTCAAAGTGAAGAACATACAGCTGGGCTATACGTTCGCCGGTCATTTCCTCAAAAATACGTTTAAGGAGATACGGATTTACGGACAAGTCAAAAACGCATGGACGCTAACGAACTACTTGGGCTACGACCCCGAGATCCCGGGCGGCATCCTGGAAACGGGAATCGATCGCGGTGCTTATCCGCAATCGCGTGTGTATTCGCTAGGCGTCAATTTCAAATTATAAACCCATGAAGACTTTAATAAAACCTAACGCAATCACGCGCAATCCAGCAGTCTGGATCGTGTTCGTGTTCCTTTTTGGCGCGTGCGAAAGCTGGATAGACTACGATCCGCGCGACGATTTCCGGATTACCGAAATGGACTACCTGCAATCCGAAGACGACTACCGCACGATGGCTATCAGCGTGTATACACCGATCCAATGGCTCAACCAAATGGTGCCTGTTGGCGACATTGCTTCGGATGATGCCGTGGCCGGCGGCGAAAGTGCCTCGGACGTACTCTCCCTCCAGCAGATTGATGATTTTACGCTCACGCCCGTCAACTCCACCTTGCGCGAGCTTTGGCAGTCGGCTTACGAAGGCATTAACAGGGCAAACTACATGACCCAGTACCGCGAGGCAAACCTACGCGGCAACACAGTCGACTTTGCCGGTAAAGATGCGTTGTATGGCGAGATTCACTTTCTGCGGGCATTCTATTACTTCTCGCTAGTCAAGATGTTTGGCGATGTGCCGTTGTTTGCCGACAAGCGTTTGAGCTTGACCGAATCCAGAAGTCTTTCGCGCACACCCAAAGCCGAAGTCTATGCCCAGATCGAGCAAGACCTGCTGGATGCCATTGCTTCACTGCCAAAAATACAAGCCGAGAAAGGGCGCATTACCCGGTATGCCGCGCAGGCATTGCTGGGCAAGGTGTACCTCTATCAGCAGCAGTATGACCAAGCTGCACCTGTGCTAGAGGCCATTATTGCCGACAACGCATTTTCGCTGGTCGATGATTTCTACTCGGTGTTCCTGCAAACTGGCGAAAATGGCCCCGAGTCCGTATTCGAAATCCAATACACCAATGCGTCGCCCTATTACAACTGGGGCGGGGCCACGCGTGGCCAAGGCAATTATGCTGTGCAGCAGACGGGTATCCGAGGCATCAGCGGATCAGACGCGATGCCTTATGCGCCGGGGTGGAGCACGAACCTGCCTTCCGCAGGTCTGGCAGATGCCTTTGAGGCGGGCGACCAGCGCCGGGCCGTCACCATTCTGGATATCGAAGCGTACAAAAATGCCAATCCGGCATTCAACGTCAGCTACCAAGAGGCACCCTACAAAAACACGGGTTTTTATAACCAGAAGTACCAGCCCCGCAAAGGAGAGACCTCCGGGCAGGTCGAACTCAATTACCTAAATAATTTCCGGACGATACGTTATGCCGAAGTGCTGCTGATGGCCGCTGAGGCGTTCAACCGAAGCAGCAGCCCCAACGACGGGAAAGCGCGAACGTACCTGAATGAAGTGCGCCGTCGTGCATTCCAAAACGACAGCCATGCGGTGAGCGCCTCGGGCAATGCGTTATATGAAGCGATCCTCAAGGAACGGCGCGTTGAGCTGGCCATGGAAGGCGACCGGTTTTTCGACTTGGTGCGCACAGGACGTGCGGCTACTGTATTGGGGCCACTCGGATTCGTGACGGGCAAGCACGAGGTCTTCCCGATCCCGCAAGAAGAAGTGCAGGTATCCGAGTTGACCCAGAATCCGAACTACTAGGAATCACTGAAAGAAAAAAGACATGAAAAAGTTATGCTTATTATTGGCCAGCTTCAGCCTGCTTTTGGCAGGTTGTACCGAGTTTGACCACGGCGACCTGGCCTTTACGCAAACCGCCACGCCCCCCGAGGGTCTCCGTGTCCGGTTTGACGTGGCTCCCGACAATTCCGGGGTGGTCAGGATCACGCCGCGCGCGGCAGGCGCTACCTATTACGACGTTTATTTTGGCCTCGATCATACCGAGCCTCGGCGTTTGGCAGCCGAAGGAGTGGCCACATTCACTTACCCAGAAGGAACCTACGACGTGCGCGTCATTGCCTACAACCTGATGGGCGAACAACAGGAGGTGACCGAACAACTGTCAGTTAATTTTGTGGCGCCGGAAAACCTGGCCGTGTCTATCCAGGTAGACCCGGTCAACAATTTCAAGGTGCAAGTGAGTGCAACGGCCGACTATGCCAGCGGGTTTGAGGTGCTTTTTGGCGAGAGTGACAACGAACAAGCGGTAACCGTGAGCCCCGGCCAGGTGGCCAGCCATACCTACGCTACCGTGGGCACGTACACCATCCGCGTCAAGGCCCTGTCGGGTGGGGCAGCGTCCGCCTCCTTCGAAGGGACGGTAGAGATCAGCGACCCGATACACCTGCCCCTGACGTTTGAAAACCCCAGCGCTACTTTCGGCTTCTTTAGTTTCGACGGCGGTGACGCAACGGTACTCGACAACCCGCATCAAGGCGGTATCAATACCAGCAACCGCGTCGGCCGAATGATCAAGCACCCGGGGCAACCCTGGGGAGGGTCGGTACTCGGGCTGGGTGGTCCCATCGATTTCAGCGCACAGAAGACCTTTAGCATGAAGGTCTATTCGCCTCGCGTGGGCGCAAGGGTATTGCTCAAAGTGGAGAACGCGAGCAACCCGGGCATCGCATTCGAAGTGGAAGCAGCCACCACTACCGCTAATCAGTGGGAAGAGCTTCGTTTTGATTACAGCGGTATCGACGCCAGCCAGGCCTTTAACAATATCGTGCTGATTTTTGAACTCGGCACAATGGGTGATGGATCGGCTGATTTTACCTTCTATTTTGATGACATTCAATTAGTTGACTGATTATGAAAAAACTGTATTATCTCGCGATTGTGCTAGCCTTGGCGCTGCACGGTTGCAAAGAAGAGCACTTTACTTTTGGCGAGCTCCGTACACCCACCCTTGACGAGCCGACTGTGGCCGTGGTGGGCAGCGCTGCGGCAAGCCCCACCGGCGATGGCAGCGGGCAGGTTTCCGTCCAGGTGCAGGCGCGCGATGCGATTAATTATAAAGTGGATTTCGGAGACGGATCTGCGCCCAAGCGCTCAACCAGTTCCACGTTCGCCCATACGTATGGCCATACGGGCGAACGGACGTTCGACATTACGATCACCGCCTATGGGCCGGCAGGTATCAGCGCCAGCCGGTCGGTCAGCGTGGAGGTCCTGCGCAACTTCGCGCCCAATCCCGAATTGGTTGAATTCCTGACGGGAAATTCGTCCAAAGTGTGGGCAATCGATTCACTCGCAGCGGGTCACTTTGGCGTAGGTCCGCCGGACGGCTTCTCGCCCGACTGGTGGGCGGCACCACCCATGGATAAGCAAGGCATGGGCATCTACGACGACGAATATGTTTTCCATGCCGACGGCCGGTTTGAGCACGTGACGAACGGTTCGATCTTTGGCAAGAAGGAATATCTTACCGTTTTCGACAATACACTGACAGGCGCAGACGACTTTACCCTAGTGGGGCCAGCTGCGGCCAACTATTCAGACCAGTTTTCCTACGATGGTAGCGAGACGGAGGAATACATTGTCTTCGGCGGACTAGGCCACCTCGGCAACTACGTGGGTGGGCACCGTTTCCTCGTTCTGCAGCGGACGCCCGAAACCATGACGCTAAAAACAATCGGTGCCGATACCAACGCATGGTATGTTAAAATTAAAGCAAAAACAGAATGATCAAATTATGGATATGGTGTACTGCACTCATTGGGATGGTGAGCTGCAGCAACAACGACGGTGTAGAAGGCAATATCATCCCGAGCAACCTTGTGCTGACGTACGAGGTCCTGGACACGAATGACGGCACCGTGTTTTTCACGGCAAAAGCCGACAACGCCGCCAGCTACGATTTTGATTTCGGCAATGGCGAACACGTTAATTCCCAAACGGGCATTGTGCGGTACACGTATCCTGCCGGCGGCACGATTGAAGTGACGGTTCGCGCTAAAACCAACAGCGGGTCGATATCGGTGAAGGAGCAGGTGACGGTCAGCAAGGAGCAGCAACTACTGTGGTCCGACGAATTCGATGGCACGGGCGCGCCCGACAGCCGGTATTGGAGTCACGATATCGGGACAGGCGAATGGGGCTGGGGCAATAACGAGTCGCAGTTCTATACCGATCGGCCAGAAAACGTGTACATGTCAGACGGTACGCTGAAAATCCGCCTGCTGAAGGAAAACTACGAAGGCAGCGCCTATACGTCGGCCCGTATTAAGACGCAGGGCAAGTTTTCGTTTACCTACGGCAAGGTCGAGATACGTGCCAAACTGCCCGAAGGACGCGGAACTTGGCCGGCGGGCTGGATGCTGGGCAGCAACTTCGCGACGGTGGGCTGGCCCGAGAGCGGCGAAATCGATATCCTCGAGCACGTCGGCAATCAGCTGCATACGATCCATGGCACACTGCATCTGCCGGGTAATTATGGGGGCAACGCTGTCACCAAAACGACGACGCTGCCGACAGCCACCACGGATTTTCATGTGTACGGACTGGAATGGGACGCCCGCGAAATCAAGTTCTCGGTGGATGGCAACGTGTTCCACACCTTCGCGAATAACAGTTCAACGCCGTTTCATGCTGACTTCTTCCTGATTTTAAACCTGGCAATGGGAGGCACGTTCGGTGGCGAGATCGATCCAGCGATCGAGGAAGCCATCTACGAGATTGATTACGTTCGCGTGTACCAGTAGCGTGCGTACGGCTGCATAAAGCCAGGGCGGTTCAACACGTTTGAACTGCCCTTTTTTTTTGTGGTCGCTGAAATGGCCTGTTGAATTCATAAAAAAAGCCCACCTTTGGATAAGGGGTTCCCCCATAACCAAGCAACAATGGCAACGATTAAGACCATACAAACCGATGCTGACGTCCACGAGTTCATCCGGACATTCGCCAATACCGAACAAAAGCGGAAAGACAGTGTTGCATTATTGGATCTGATGCATGAGGTGACGGGGTACGAACCCAAGATGTGGGGTCCGTCCATGATCGGTTTTGGAAGTTACCACTACCGCTCGGAGCGGAGCCGCCAGGCGGGCGATTGGCCTTTGGTCGGGTTTTCTCCCCGCAAGGCCGCGATATCGCTCTATGTCTTCACCGGAAATCCCGAGCACGAACACTTGCTCGAAAACCTCGGCAAGTTCAAGCGGGGTAAGGCCTGCATCTACGCGAATAAACTGGCTGACCTCAATCTCGATGCGTTGAGAAAATTAATTGTGGCCACGGCGGAATTCTTGCGTGGGCGATACGGGGAATCCGATGCATCATAAACAACATACATCATGGAAATACAAAAAAACGACGACGGCAAGCGGGGCATTCTGATTGCATCCATCAACGGACAGCAGGCCGGCATGATTGCCTACACCTGGGCGGGCGAGGACAAATTTATCATCGAACATACCGAAACGGTACCTGATTTTGCAGGGCAGGGCGTGGGCAAACAGCTCGTAGCGGCCGCCGTAGACCTCGCGCGGGCGTCGGGTGTCAGCGTTATACCGCTATGCCCCTTTGCTAAGGGCGTTTTTGACAAAACACCCGAATACGCAGACGTGCGCCTCTAAGGCGGAGCCCGTGCGGCTTTCGCTCATGAAAGTATCGTTAAAATGCAAAATGTCCGATGGCTATGCTAACGGATTCCCATCCTGTGGCGGTGTTTTCTTGGGGAACATCAACGACGCGACCACACTAATCACCAGAATACTAATGATGATGATTAAAGAGTGCGAAGTTTCGAAGCCCCAGTCTTTCAGCCAATTGTGCAACAGCATCTTCGCGCCGATAAATACCAGCAGAAACGATAAACCCACTTTCAGGTAGTGGAATTTGTGGATGATGTTGACCAGCAGGAAGAACATCGAGCGCAAGCCCAGGATCGCGAAAATGTTCGAGAAGAATACAATATAAGGGTCTTGGGTGACGGCGAAGATAGCCGGAATGGAGTCGACGGCAAAGATGACGTCGGTAAACTCGATCACCAGCAGCACCAAAAATAACGGTGTGACGTAGTTAATGCCGTCTTTCTTGTGGAAGAACTTTCCCCGTACGAAATAGGGGTAAACTTTTAGAAAACGGGACGCAAACTTAACTACCGCATGGTTTTGGGGGTCGATCTTGTCATCATGGTCGCGGTTAAAAAACATCATGAAGCCCGTGTAGATGAGAAATACCCCAAACAGGTACAGAATCCATTCAAACTGGCTGATGAGCGTAGCGCCGATGAAAATGAACAGGAAGCGCAACACGACAGCACCGATAATGCCCCAAACGAGCACTTTGTGGTAATACTGCTTAGGTACGCCAAATGAGCTGAATACCAGTACCATGACGAAAATATTGTCCACCGAAAGCGCGTATTCCACCACGTAGCCGGTAATATATTCGAGCGAAAGGTTTTTGTTGTACAGGTTGATGCTCGCTGCCAGGTCGCTGGGGATAATCTCGACGTTGTGCCGGTGCTTGGCGATCACCTCGGCGAGGTGCTCAAAATCTTGGATGTTGTGGAGCTCGTGCCCCCAGATTCGCAAAACGACGTAAAATAATAGTGAGCAGGTGACCCAAACGCCACTCATAATGGCCGCTTGTTTGAAGCCGACTTCTTTGTTGCCTTTGCTAAAGACACCTAAGTCGATGGCCAGCATGAGGATAATGAAAATGAGAAAACCTCCAAAAAACAGGACTTCGTTACTCATGTTACTTTTTTCTTTCTGTTGTGAATTTAACTAGTTGTTCGAGGCCGTCCCGGTATTGGCTTGCAGGAAATTCTGCCAGGATATCAAATGCGCGTTGTTGGTATTCTTGCATTTTTGTAGTCGCGTACTCCATGCCGCCGCTCGTGCGGACGAAATCAATTACTTCGCGTACTTTGGCGTTATCCTCGTTGTGGTTTTTGACCAAATTGATAATATGCCGTTTTTCACTTTTCGATGTGTGGCTAAGGGCGTGGATCAGGGGCAGGGTCAGTTTCTTTTCCTTAATGTCATTGCCCAGGGGCTTGCCCACGTCGTCGAGCCCGAAATCAAACAGGTCGTCCTTGATCTGGAAGGCAATGCCCACGTACTCGCCAAAAGCATGCATCTTGTCGATGGTTGCCTGGTCGGCTCCTGTCGAGGCCGCGCCGCAAGCGCAGCACGATGCAATCAGCGAAGCCGTCTTCTGGCGAATGACCTCAAAATAGATGGATTCCTCAATGTCCATGCGCCGTGCTTTTTCAATTTGCAACAGCTCTCCTTCGCTCATCTGCTCGACGGCGTAGGTGACGATAGCGAGCAAGTCGATGTCCTTGTTCTTGATAGACAGGGACAAACCCTTGGCAAGCAGAAAATCACCTACCAATACCGCAATCTTGTTTTTCCACAGTGCATTGACCGAAAAGAATCCCCGGCGCTGGTTGGCGTTGTCTACCACGTCGTCGTGTACGAGCGATGCGGTATGCAATAATTCCACTAACGCTGCACCGCGGTATGTCGATTCACTGATGTTGCCGCAAAGGCCAGCCGAGAAAAAGACAAACATGGGGCGCATTTGTTTGCCCTTGCGCTTGACTATGTAATGGGTGATGCGGTCGATCAGGGGAGCGGAACTTTTCATCGACTCCTTGAACTTGTCTTCAAACAGCGAAAGCTCCGTCGCTATCGGACGCTGTATATCGTCTAGTTTAAGCATTTATACGTCAAATGAGATGCCCTTTTTTTAACAGGGCGCAAGATACTAAGTTATTTTCAGAGGCAATTATCCAGCCGTTAAAATATTTAGCCCAACATCCTTGCGGTCGGGTAACGTGATGAGGCTTTTGGTTTTAGATTGGTCTGTTTTTTGTTCATTGCGTACCCAAACATCACACCGATGCACAAACACCTTATTGCCATTGCCTGCCTATGGGTATTTTCCGCGGCTAGCTTACACGCCCAAGAGATTTTTCGCGCTGATACGACCGGCTACGAGCAGCAGCGGCTGAGAGTTAACGAGCTCCTGCAGCAGCGCAGTGCGCGTTTTGGTCAGTTTGAGGAAAGCCTGCGCCAACGAACGGGCATCTTCGGGCTCAAAACCAAGAAGGATATGCAGGCCTCCATCGATATTCTCAAGGAAATCGTTCTGATGGATAACCACATCTTTAAGGAGACCAAGCAATTGGTGGATTTCAAGGATTTCGAAAGTGAGATGATCGCCCGCCAGGCCCAAGAGTTTGATGGCCGTATCAATGGTTATATTGCCACCATTAGCAAGCTGCAAAAAGAGCAGACCGAACTGCGTGCGCAAGTGCAAATGCTGCAATCCAACCGGCAACAAGCCACCGGCGCCACCGTGTTTATCCTGATTCTGCTGGCGATCGGCGCGGTGCTGGTTTATGCGTTTTACGTCCGGCCTAAGCGTGCCAGGAAGAAGGCCTTGGACGGTGCGCCACCCCGTCAAGCGCCGGATTAAGCTTTCTCGCGAAGTAGCAACAGTGGCACGTCCGTATGGTGAGCCAATGCCGTGGTCACGTTGCGCCGAAACAGGCTTTCGAAGAAGCTGTGGCTCTTCGGAATGCTGATGATCAAGCCAGCCTGCTGGTCGCGCACAAATTTCATAATGCCCGGGGCAATGTCGCTTTCCTCCGTGAAATGATATTCAGGTTCCAGTTCCTCAAACAGGTCGTGCAAGTCGTACTGCTCCGGGATGCTGTCGATGTTAAAACGCTTCCCCGATTCGCTGACATTGACAATGGCGAGTTTCGCGCCTAGTCGATCCACCCATTGCCGGATATCCGTATAGGGCGTCGTCTGCATGATTTTTTCCAAGTCGCTGGTAAATACGATTCGCGTTATCGGGCGGAATTCGGCTGCGTGGGGCACCAGCAACGTGGGGATGGACGCTTTGCGCGCCAAGTTGATCGTGTGCGTGCCGACCAGGAATTTCTCCAAGCGTCCCTTCCCGGTGACGCCGGCTACCAGCAAGCCCGCCTGCAATTCTTGGGCGAGCTCCTCAATCCCCGACAGCAGCGCCTTGTCGTTGGCGCGAGTCTCGATCGTGATGCCAGGCCGCAGCGAACGCGATAAGCTGTCCTTTTCCATAGCCAGTTGTTTTTCGCAGGCCCGTTGGTAATCGACGGCTTGCGGCACGAGCTCGCCCGACGATAGGGATGTGGAATGGTAAGAATGATACAGTACAATGCGTTGGGTGCCCAGCGCGGCGGCCAGTTGGGTGGCGTATGCCGCGGCATGCGAGGCCGCAGTCGACAAGTCGTGGGCGATAATGATGGTGTCCATAATGCCGGTTTAAATAGGTGCGAAATACAAATATACCGATATCGTGTCAAAAGTCTATCTTTGAGCCGATTTTATGGGTGGACGACTGCTGGGGAACACAAAAATTGACGCTAATCTGATATCCCCTCACCCCAATACAGCTAAATTTGCTGGTTGGGGAACCAAATACCCCAACTTTATTGACACATGGCGAGAGCAAGGCTAAATAGTGGAAATACCGCACCGACGGAATTGCCCAAATCAAATATCAACCGGACAACGTTGGCGCGCGCCGCCAAACTGCTGGCCTACCTGCGCCCGTATCGTGCCAAGTTTGTGGTGGCGATGGTCTGTCTCTTCCTGTCCAGCCTGACGGCGTTGACTTTCCCGGGGCTTCTGGGATCGATGCTTGATGCCGCGCAAGGCCGGCAAACCTATACTTGGCTGCCAGCGAGCATCCGCACGATTGGGCTGATTTCTTTTGCCATCTTGTTCGTGCAGTCGATCGTTTCCTTCATCCGGGTCCGTTTGTTTGTTGAGGTGGCCGAGAAATCCCTGGCAGACCTGCGCCGGGATTCCTATTACAAGCTGATTACCATGCCGATGGATTTTTTTGCCAACCGGCGCGTGGGCGAGCTGAACAGCCGCCTATCGGCCGATTTGTCGCAGATACAAGATACCATTACGTCGACCGTGGCCGAGCTGGTCCGGCAAGTGACGTTTTTCGGGGGCGGGGTCGTGTTGCTTTTCATTGTCTCGGGCAAGCTGACCTTGCTTAACTTGGCCATCCTACCCCTGTTAGTGGTTACCGCGGTGGTCTTCGGCCGGTTTATCCGCAATCTGTCCCGCCAGGCCCAGGACCAGTTGGCCGAGTCAAATACCATCCTGCAGGAAACCCTGCAGGGTATCAGCAACGTCAAGGCCTTTGTCAATGAATCGTACGAAGCGCGCCGCTATTCCAACTCGTTGCAATCCGTGGTGCGTATCGCCGTCAAAGGCGCCACCTTCCGGGGTGTCTTCGCTTCGTTTATTATCTTTTGCCTCTTTGGTGCAGTGGTCGCTGTCATCTGGTACGGGTCTACACTGGTGGCGGCGGGGGAAATTTCCGTGGGTGACCTGACGACCTATATCCTCTACTCGATTTTCGTGGCGGGGTCTATGGGCAGCTTTCCAGACCTCTACGCTAACTTGCAGAAAGCCGTTGGTGCCAGCGAGCGGGTGATGGAGATTCTCGAAGACCAGGAAGAAGACGCCAAATTGCTCGACCAAAATAACCGCGTGACCAACCGGATCAGTGGCGACGTGAGTTTCGAAGCGGTCACTTTCGCCTACCCATCGCGCAAGGAGGTTGTCGTACTGAAGGAGGTTTCATTCTATGTTCCGGCGGGCAAGAAGATAGCCATTGTCGGGCCGAGTGGCACGGGCAAGTCGACCATCGCGTCGCTGATTCTCCAGTTTTACAAGCCTGACGGAGGCGTCATCCGTTTCGGCGGCCGCGATGCAAGCCATTACGCACTTTCGGATATTCGGCATCAGGTCGCCATCGTGCCGCAGGATGTGCTGCTCTTTGGAGGCAGTATTCGCGAGAACATCGGCTACGGACGCCTTTCGGCCAGTGAAGATGAAATCATCGAAGCGGCTAAGCAGGCGAATGCGCATAACTTTATCATGGACCTTCCTGAGGCGTATGGCACCTTGGTGGGCGAGCGTGGCGTGAAATTATCCGGCGGGCAGCGGCAGCGTATAGCCATTGCACGCGCGCTGCTGAAGGATCCGGCCATCCTTATTCTGGATGAGGCCACTTCGTCCCTGGATTCCGAATCGGAACGCCTGGTGCAGCTCGCCTTGGAAGAGCTCATGCGAAACCGTACGTCTATCATCATTGCCCACCGATTGTCCACGATCCGCGAAGCAGACCAGATCATCGTGGTCGATGATGGGCGGATTATCGCTTCCGGAACGCATGACGAGCTGATGGCGCAAGACCAAGGGCTGTACCAGCACTTGTATCACCTGCAACTCGCCGAACGGCAAGCATAATCCGCAAACTTTTTTTTTCGTTTCTTGTTATTAACGTGGGTGGGGAACTAGGCTCCCGGCCGGGCGACGCAGTATTTTTTTTTCGAGGGACAAACAATTTGGCGCTTCCGTTACTTTGTAATAGTAGAATAAGGAAAGATATGATAACGAAAAAAGTGAATACGCATGAAGAAGGGTAAAAAGATTAACACGATAAAAAAGGAGAAAGCAATGGCAACAAAGAAAAGCATAGTAACATTCGCATTGGCAGGATTGGCTGTCGGAACGGCGGCATATTTCCTGTTTGGAACGAAAGAAGGCAAAAAACAGCTGGACTGCGCTGGGGACAACTTCCGGAAGCTTTCGGGGACACTGCGCGAGCGGACCCGCGAAGGTGCTGAACGGGCATCCCGCATCGTTGACCGTGCTGGGCGCGACATCAGCGAATTGGCCGAACGCGTGAAGGATTACAGCAAAGGTTACTTGGATGGTGCGGAGGAAGCGGCGGATAAGCTTTCCAAGGAAGCCAAGGCAAAAGTAAAGCGCGCCACCCGCAAAGCCTAACAGTACCCGCTAATGCTGGGACGGAGCCCGGCGCCACGGTATGTGGTGTCGGGCTTCTTCGTTGGCAGGCCGGTACGCGGGCTGCAACGCGCGGCGAACTGCAGGTTGCCGGCCGGGCAGCATGGCTTCTTGCCAAAAAACACGTACTTTCGTGCTGGTAACTGACCATCAACTCCAACAGCAATGGCCCTGCGCATCAAACACAGCTACGAAACCTTTGTTGAGCAATTTTTGAATGCCGACGTCTGGGTCGTGTGCCCCGGCTGCCAGCAGCAGGCTATCGTGCGCGCCGCGGCGGCCATGGCCGCAATGAACACGGCTGATGCGGCCCGTGTAGTCTGCGTGCACTGCGGGTATAGCAAGCATTTAACCAACGCCCCGCGCTTCACCCTGCGCACCACGAACGCCCGTTACATGAATAAGGGCTACTATGTGGTGGGGAGCGCGGTAGACCCGCTGTTCCATTTGCCCTTGTGGCTACAAAAAGATTATGGCAATGAGGTGTTATGGGCTTATAATCCCGCGCATTTGGCCTTTCTCCGGAGCCACATCGGCGCCAAGCTGCGGGAACGCGGAAACGAAGAAATCACCAACCGAAGCCTGGGCAGCCGCTTGCCCCGCTGGATGACATCAGAGAAGAACCGAACGGCACTGCTGAAGTTAATCGGCGAACTTGAGACTAAAATTTAGGCCCGCCTGCCTTCCAGACAAAGCATAATCATGGCCTAACATCCGGGTAACACGTGTACCATACTTTTGGGCGATCCCCGCCGCGGGGCAAGAAACCAAAATAATATGGCTATGCAAAGGCGCGAAGTCGACCTCGTTATCCTCTCCGACGTACACTGGGGAACGTACCGCTGCTACGCCCACGCATCTACCGCTTCGATCCCGCCACGTGCCCGGTTTCGGACGGATGACGGCGACGGTGCTCATGCCATCAACAGCAAACTAGATATCGATTTGCTGCTGGCGGCGTTCCGTGCGGAAGGGTAGGGTCTTTTACTTAACGTGTTTGCCCTGGCGAAACCGTTGGCACCTGCCCGTTTTTCAGTCAAATTGTCTTATACTTGTGCCTCCAAAACACAGGGCAGGATATGATCGACCAATTTCGGAAATACACGCAGCTCAACATCTTGTTGCTTACCGTTTTTGGGGCCTTGCTTTGTTTCGGCGCGTTCCTGCATCTGCCTGACGGCCTGGTTCCGGTGTTCTTCGAGCCGGCGTTGGCCAACTTGGTCGGGCAGCCCACAGCCAATACGCTGGGACCCGAGGCGAACGTGCTCCTCACGCTGGCGTTTACCATAGCGCAGGCGTTTATCTTCAACGCTGTCGCTAACAGTTTTGGGCTCATGGGTAAGCCGAGCTACCTGCTTGCGCTGATGTACGTTACGCTGGCTAGCCTGCTGTTGCCATTTTTGGTGCTGTCACCTATCATCATTTGTAATTTTATATCGATCCTGCTCATTCATAAGTTGTTGCGGCTTTATCGTTCGGCAGATGTAAAGGACGTTATGTTTGATCTGGGCTTAATTGTGGCATTGGGCTCCCTCATTTATTTTCCGTTCATTGCCATGTTGGGTTTGCTGTGGATCAGCCTGTACCTATTCCGCCCGTTTAGCTGGCGCGAATGGGTGATTCCGCTCATCGGTTTCGCGACCGTGTATTTCCTCTTGGGGGTTGTATACTTTCTCACCGACCGCATGGACGAGTTCTATGCCGTGTGGGCACCGTTTTCCCACGCGCTTCCCACATCCATAGACATGAACAACTATGACGCGATCGTGCTGGCGCCAGTGGCACTGATCCTCGTCCTGTTTCTCTCGGTGCTCCAGCGCTTGTTCTCTAAAAACGTGGTGCACGTTCGCAAGACCGTAATCATGCTTTTCTACATGGTTTTGATCGTCGTCGGTTCCTTTTATCTCAATCGCGAACTCGATGTCAATCATTTCTTCTTAGCGGTGCCACCGCTGGCTATATATACCGCCTATTATTTTGCCCTCGCCACCAAGCGCTGGTTTTACGAGAGCGCCTTTGCGCTTTTGGTGATCACGATTATCGTCTTCCAATACTTCTAAGGTTGTCAGGTACAGTCATTTAACCTTTTTTAACAAAATCTAAGCCCGCAGGTAGTAAAAAATAAATAGCTTTGCATACAATTTGAGTGCGTGCAAGCGATGAAATCCCCGCTTTGGAAGAGCGGGGAACAGGCTGCACCCACAATGGTTTTTTGTTAAATAAGGAGTGAATTAAACATGAAATTTGGCGTTGTCATTTTCCCGGGTTCCAACTGTGACGAGGACATCATTTACGTGCTGGAAACGATTATGGGGCAGGAGGTCGTTCGCTTGTGGCACAAGGACCACGATCTTCAGGGAGCAGAGTTTATCGTCTTGCCGGGCGGGTTTTCCTACGGCGATTACCTGCGGTCGGGCGCGATAGCGCGCTTTTCGCCGATTATGCAGGAGATTGTCGCGTATGCCAACCAAGGTGGGTACTTGATGGGAATCTGCAACGGCTTCCAGATTCTGGCCGAGGCCGGACTGGTACCGGGCGCACTTCTGTACAACAAGAACCGGAAGTTTATCTGCGAAAATACATACATCAAGGCGGCGACGACGAATTCGCTAGTGACACGGCAGCTCGATCCGCAGCAAGCGCTCAAGATTCCTATCGCCCACGGCGAAGGAAATTTCTTTGCCGATCCGGATACGTTAAAGGGTATTCAGGACAATGACCAAGTTCTCTTCAGGTATTGCGATGCGCAGGGCAACCTGACCGACGAGGCCAACCTCAACGGGTCGATAGACAATATCGCTGGCGTGTGCAACAAAAACCGGAACGTCTTCGGCATGATGCCGCACCCCGAGCGGGCTGCCGACAGCGTGTTGGCCAACCAGGACGGACTGGGCATTTTTGAATCCATTTTGAATACAACCTCCATCGGGGTTTAAAAAAACCGATGCAATCGGCTTCCGCCTTGGCGGCAGCATTCATGGTATTATATGTATTTACACAGACTTTCCTTACTGACCGTTCTTTTTTTGCTGGGTACCGTACAGTGGGCTGCCGCGCAACGCGCCACCACGAGTTCGCCCTATTCGCGCTTCGGCATTGGCGAGCTACGCGGAGACCTTTTGCCCCAAACCCGGGGTATGGGGGGCATCGCTACGGGTGTACGCTACTTAGGCGGCTACAGCAACCTCAACGTGGCTAACCCCGCATCGTACTCTGCGCTGCACATGACGACGATGGACGCGGGTGTTTTTGGCAACATCACCCAGCTGAGCAACAGCCAGCGCAGTGAGAACGGCTACAACTTTGCCCTCAGCCACATCAATTTTGGCATTCCCTTTTCGCAACGTGCCGGCGGGATGAGCTTTGGTGTCATGCCGTATTCGGACATGGGATACAGCTATGCGGTGCCGGGTAGCATAGACACGTTGGATGTGCAGTCCGTATATAACGGATCGGGCGGCACTTCGAAGGCTTACCTGGGCTATGGCGTGCAACTCAACCGGAATTTCAGCGTCGGGTTCAACGTCTCGTACATATTTGGGTCCCTATCCAACGTCCGCACCTTAGAGCTGCCAGACGACGTGGCCGCGCTCAACACGCGCATCGATGACCGCCGCTATATCAATGGGCTTTCCTACGACTACGGTGCGCAGTATTTCAAGCCGTTTGGCGACAATTGGAGCCTGACCATCGGTTATGCCGGTACGGCAGGATCGCCGTTGAACGTCAAATCGTCACGAACAATAACACGTACGCCGACCAGCGCGGCAGCCGATGAAGAAAACATTCCTACCGATTCATTGGGCGTTATCGACGGCGCTACCCGAAAGATTGGCATGCCGATGAAACACAGCCTAGGTTTTACGTTAGCCAACTCAAACAAATGGCTGGTAGGTGCCGATTTCAACTACGGGCAATGGTCTGATTTTAGGGAGGGTGATCTCAACCCAGGCCTTACGGACAGCTACGGCTTCGCCGTGGGTGCCCAGATCGTGCCGGATATTACGTCGGTACGCTATTACAACGTCATCGACTACCGCGTAGGATTCAAATACAACAAATCGTATATCCAGGTTGCGAACCAAGACATTAACCAGATGGCCGTGACCGTTGGCCTTGGTTTCCCGTTGCCGTCCATGTTTGGCGGTTCGTTCTACAAGATCAACTTTGCGACGGAGCTGGGACAGATGGGATCCGTTTCCCATGGCTTGGTCCGCGAGCGTTACGTCAATTTTAACCTGGGCTTCACGCTCAACGACCGCTGGTTTAGGCGCAGTTCGTACGACTAACGGCTCTTGCCATGCACAGCCGAACCCTCCATATTGCACCGGCTAGGCCCTTCTCCGTTTGGGGCATGGCGCTCGTGCTGTTGCTGGGGCTCTCGGCCTGTGAAACTGACCTTTCGGAAGTAGACCGCATTGCCTCTATCCAGGAAGAAGAACCGGTCGATATCTCTTATGGGATTATGGTCATCTATAGTGACTCTGCCCGGGTCAAGGCTAAGCTGGAGGCGGAAGAGATGCGGCAATACAGCATTGAAGATCCGTATATTGAGTTCCAGAAAGGTATCACCATTATTCTCTACGATGAACATGGCGAGGAATCCCAGCGAATAACCTCAGACTACGCGAGGCAATTTGAACAGCGGGGCATCACCGAATTCAAAAACAATGTGGTCGTCACGTTGCCTTCAGGAGCCGAAATTCATACGGAAGAAGTTATTCGCGACGAAAATGAGAATATCTATTATAACCATGTACCCTTGACCTATTATTCGCCCGACCGCCTGAGTAACTTTCAAGGCTCGTCGTTTCGTTCGGATGGCAACTTCGAAAATATTGACGTCGAAAACAGCACCTTCCTGTATGCAACGCCTGCTGAGCGATAGGCTGGCGCGGTAATGGCCCGAGGCAGGGGGTGCGGCGCTTGATGAGGATGAACGGCGTACGGGCAACGCAATTTACGCATTTGGAAATTTTATACGTTATTTTTCATAAAAGTTGTATCTTGCGCCTCATTTTGAAAAGGGGTATTTTTCAATCTAAAAACAACGTATCGGACTAATACTATACGAATTAAAAAAAGGTAACGAGATCTTATGGCAATAATGAATTTTTTGCGCAACCGGGCCGGTGTCATCATCGTGGCTGTTATCGGTTTTGCAATTTTTGCGTTTTTATTGGGTGATGTGCTCACCTACGGAACGCCATTTTGGGCGCGCCAGCAAAACCAAGTGGGCAGCATTAACGGCAACGCGATCGAGTACGGCGAGTTTAGGACGCATATGGACCAGACTACCGAGATGTACCGCCAGCAAATGGGCGGCGCGCTTAATCCGGCGATGGAGTCATGGATCAGCGAGCAGGTGTGGTCGCAATTTATCAGCCGTGAGCTCTTGAACACTGAAATCGAAAAAATCGGTCTTGGCGTCGGTACATCCGAACTCAATGACTTGGTATCGGGTGAAAACCCGTCCATGCAGATGTTGCAGTATTTCGGAAACCCCCAAACGGGCGAACTAGACCGCGCATACCTCAACGAATTTGCAGCCCAAGCGAAGGCGCAGCCCCGCAGCAGCGAAATGCGCATGCAGTGGGAAATGATTCTGGATAATATCGTGGAGGAGAAGCTGAACCAGAAATTCAATGCCCTGGTCAGCAACAGCGTGTATGTAACATCCCTCGAAGCACTCGAAGATTTTAACCAGCGCAATAAGCTGGCGAATTTTGACTACGTATTGCTCGATTATGACGACGTGGCCGATAGCGATATAACCGTAGCGGACAGCGACTACCGCGATTATTACAACGAAAACAAGGCGCTGTTTGTCAACAGGCAGGAAACCCGCAGCTTGGAGTACGTGCTATTTGACGCAAGCCCTGTGGCGCGTGATACCGCCTTGGCGCGGGAGCGTGCTGCCGAATTGGCCCAGCAGCTCAGCGAATCCACAACGGATTCCCTGTTTGCCGCCGTTAATTCAGACACCAAATACCCCTTCATTTACCGCAAGCGGGGCGAGCTCGGTCCAGTGCTGGATTCCCTAATCTTCAACGCGCCCGTAGGTGCGACCGTAGGGCCCGTCCTGACCGGCAGTGCATTCGAAATGGCGAAGATTATTGACGCCCGCCAGAGCCCCGACTCCGTGAAGGCAAGCCATATATTGCTCAACCCGACCCTTGAGGGCGGCATGGTGCAAGCACAAGCCAAAGCGGACTCGATCAAGCAACTCATCCAGCAGGGCGAGAGCCTAGTCGGCTTGGCTATCCAGTTCAGCACGGACGAAGGCAGCAAGTTTAACGGAGGCGAGCTGGGCACATTCGCCCGTGGTATGATGGTTCCCGAGTTTGAGAATGCCGCGTTTGACGGCAAGCCGGGCGACGTTGTCGTTGTCCAGTCCCGTTTTGGCATCCACATCATCAAGATTGAACAGCAGATCGGTTCTTCGCGGGTGGTGAAGGCTGCCATTGTCGACAAGCACGTCGTCACGGGCAAGGAAACCGCAGACCTCGCGTATAACCAAGCTACGCAATTCTTTAGCCAAGTAAACAGCAACAACTTCGCCGAGGTCGCTACGCAGCAGGAGCTGGTCGTGCGGCAAGCGGAGCACGTGTCGGCTATGGAGCGTTCGCTCAATGGCGTTACCGCGCCGCGCGATTTGTTCCGTTGGGCATTTGACGCCGGCACTGGCGACCTGTCTGACCAGATCTACGAGGGCGAAAACACCTATATCGTGGCTCGGTTAACTTCTGTGCGTCGTGAAGGACAATTGCCATTGGAAGAAGTTAAATCAGATATCGAAGAGCCGGTTCGCAACCGGGTGAAGGCACGCCTGCTGACCGCTCAGGTAAACGAAGCGGCTAACGGCGCGACGAGCCTGGAACAAATAGCGGGCAAGCTCGGCAAAGCGGCGGTGGGTACCGAGAACATCGTTTTTGCTAATCCGATTATCCCTGGCGTAGCGCAGGAAAGCGCCGTGGTAGGTACGGTATTCGGCCTGCAGCCGCAGAAGCCTTCGGGTCCCATCGTGGGCAACCAGGGCGTGTACGTGGTGCAAGTGTCCGGCTTCGTCAATCCGACAGCTCCGGAAGACCTAACGGCGCAACGGCAGCAAATGCAGCAGGGTATGTCCCAGCGTATTTTCTCCAGCGTGTTCCAAGCGTTGCAGGACAATGCGAAGATCACCGACAACCGTGCCCGGTTCTTTTAGGATTTAATTACGTAACTTTGTATCCGGGAGGGCTTCAGCCTTTCCGGATTTTTTTATTTATGGAAATACAGGAAAAAATAGTCAATAAGGTAGCGGCGAGCGGGTTGGTAACGGTGGATCTGGCTGACTACGCGCCCCAAGGCGAACGGCTTGTCTATGACATCAAGGACAACCTTTTCCACGGCCTGATTCTGAAGGAAAAAGATTTTCGGGAGTTTGTGAAGAGCCACGACTGGAGCCAGTACGAAGGAAAGTACGTGGCAATTACCTGCACGGCGGATGCCATTGTCCCCACTTGGGCCTATATGTTGCTGGCCAACCGCCTGCAGCCCTACGCCCGCGAAGTGGTCTTTGGCGATGAACAAGCGCTGGAAACCCTCTTATTCGAACGTGCGCTCGAGCAGATCGATTATACGCGGTTTCACGATCAACGCGTCGTGGTGAAAGGTTGCGGTGATATGCCCATCCCGGAGTCGGCGTTTGTGAAGTTTACCGCTAAACTTAGCGAGCGTGCCAAGAGCATTATGTACGGAGAGCCCTGCTCGACCGTGCCGGTCTTTAAACGAAAGGCATAACAAAAACGGCATCTTATTTGCAATTGTAAGGGTGTAACGTATGGCAAATTAAGATGACAAAGACGAAAAGATTGGGCAGATACCGGTTGGAATATATGATGGCGCTTTGCGCAGGTTTCCTGACGCTGGCGTTGTTGCCCGTGTCTGCGCAGCAATTGCCTTATCTCAAAGAGCCGTCGTTCCAGGCCGGCGAGGAGCTCACCTACCGGTTGCGATACGGCTTTATTTCGGCGGCTACCGGCACGCTGAAAGTGGAAGACTCCCGGATTAAATTCAGCAGTCCGCATTCGTTCCATCTGTCGGCACGTGGGCGTACGTCCTCTGCCTTCAGTGTATTTTACACGGTCGACAATCTATACAATTCATACATCGATTCGGAGACTTTCCTGCCTCACTATTATACCGAGCAAATCCGCGAAGGAAGTTATCGCCGCGAAGATATCGTGCGCTTTGATCACCGAAACCGCACGGTGAGGGGGGAGAAGGGTACGTTTAAGACGCCCTCGGCGCAGACCTTCGATTTGCTGTCGGCTTATTATTTCGCCCGCAACCTAGATTTGTCGGGCGTCAAAGAGGGACAGTCCTTTACATTGACGTATTTCCTGAATGACGAAATTGCAACGCTGGGTATCAAATATGTTGGGATAGAAACAATCCAAACCTCGCTTGGCAAGTTGGAATGCTTGAAATTCAGTCCGGAAATCAAGCCTGGACGGATTTTCCGAAAAGACAGTGCACTGTATCTTTGGGTAACCAATGACGGCAACCGTATCCCGGTCAGGGCACAAGTGGAGATACTCGTGGGTACCGTCACCTTGGAATTGTCTGGAGCTAAAGGTTTGAAGCACCCGTTAGGGCAAAAAATTAATTAAAACTACGCATATACCGTGTCAGTAAAGATAGAAGTGGGCAACGTGTTGGTCAGCGATGAGCTGATTCGGGAAGAATTCGTGTGTAATCTCGGCAAATGCAAGGGGGCCTGCTGCATTGAAGGCGACTCGGGTGCGCCCTTGGCGCATGACGAGCTGGAAATCCTACGGGAGATTTATCCCAAAGTGAAGCCCTACATGACCGAAAAAGGTATCGAGGCCGTCGAACAATGGGGTACCCATGTCGTCGATGTGGACGGTGACTTAACGACCACCTGCGTGGGGGGCGACAAGGAATGCGCGTACGTGACCTGGGAAAACGGCATCACGAAATGCGCGATTGAGAAAGCGTACGAAAACGGTGATGTCGCCTGGAAGAAGCCTATTTCCTGCCATTTGTATCCGATCCGAACCACCGCATATCCCGACTTTGACGTGTTGCACTACGATCGCTGGCATATTTGCCGCGATGCATGCTCATTCGGCCGCGAACTGAAAGTGCCGGTGTACCGTTTCCTAAAAGACGCCCTCATCCGCAAATACGGCGCCACGTGGTACCACGAGCTCGAACAGGCCGTGGAGGCACTGGAGGGAAGGGAATAATTCGTGGATGCCAGCGTTGTGCTGTTGTATGCCTTTCCCTTTCGCAAGTTTAGCCCTTTACCTTTCCCATCTTTCTCCACCTTTCGCAAGTTTAGCCCACCTTTCGCAAGTGTAGCACCCACCTTTCGCAAGTTTAACGTAGTGTAACTTGTGAATTTAGTTAAAGCAAGTTTTCAACTTGCCTTGAACGTTGTTAAGTTGAGCAAACTTAGCTTACTTTGGCTCACAAGTTATCCCGATAAATCGGGGCTAAACTTGCGAGAGTTGGGGCGATCGACGCGAAAATTAGAATTTTCGTGAAGCTCGAACAGGACGGAACCTTCACGATCGAAACACCACGTAGACTATGGTCGCTTACCGGGGATTAGCGGTACATTCGAAGGGAACTGTTGAGCCCAATATTGCATAATATTTAATGGATGCTTAGCATTTTTTGATCGAACTTGTACCTTATCGATTACTTCCCCACCTTTCGCAAGTTTAACGTAG
>CAYUIZ010000029.1:0-27853 GCA_964444885.1 uncultured Sphingobacteriaceae bacterium
GCCTTCTCTTCAAACTTACGCATGAGTAGCATGGATTTATACCACTCCAAATAGGTCTCTTTCGTTATGGGTGTCGCGCTCATTTTATGCTGTGAATTAAACTTTTTCGGAAGGCAAAGCTAATCAATTGTGTCGAATAAAGATAAGACTAGGCGGAAAATATTCATTCCCATGACATTGCCAACAGCCTCTACCGAATCACCGGCTCCACGGTGTAGCCAGCCTGCCGCAGTAAGTGTATGACACCCGTGGGGCCGGCTAAATGTGCGGCCCCCAGCGCAAAGAAGGTGGGCTTTTGCTGCAGGGCATCCACCATGACCGGAACCCAGGCAATATTGCGCGCCGCGAGCAGCGCATCGGAAAATTCGGAAAGCGATGGGTCGTCCGCTGCCAACGCCAGTATCGAATCGATGTCTTCCGACCGATAAAGGGACACGAGCGCCTCCATGGCTTGCTTGACGCTGTCGGGCTTCAGCAGCAGGGCTTCAAACTGCTGCGCCTGCATGCTGTAGGGGATTGCGTCGAAAATCGCCATCTGCTGGGCGACGGTCTCCAGCCCCCTAACCGCCACTTGCTCCGTATCGATCGCGTCCATCAGGGCCACTTCCACACCCGTCAGGTCGCAGTCGAGCATCGACGGCAAGATCATGGATACAAAAAGCAAGGGTTTTAAGCGCTGGAGCAACGCCAGGGGCTGACCCGTTGCCTGTTGGAAAGCGCTGGAGATTCGGGCAAATTCTTCTTCGGTAAAGAACTGGGACAGGGTCGTATCATTCTTCATCACGGCGTGCTGCATAAATTGTCCGGGAAGCTGCGGATCCGAAAAGTCGAGCTCCAAATATAGCTGCTCTACTTGGGACAGCTTATCCTGCAACACGCCGTCTACGGCGAAATCTGACGCGCATAGCACGTGAAATGTCCCGAACACGTAAGAAGGCAAAGGCAGGCTATCCCCGGTTACTTCCCACAACAACGCACGCGGCATAGACGATTGTGCAGCAATAGGACCTGCCAAAAAGAGAAAAAGGGATAAACAAAGAAAAAAACGATTCGTCATGGCTAGTTCTTTTTACTTAAACGCCGATTTCGCCCAAGTGTTGCACGTGTTTGTGCCGCCCTTTAAAATACCGAAGAGGCAAGCGTGCAGGGCGACGACACGATAACGACACGCACTACGTAGCCTTTCGCCCTTCGAAACAGCGCACTGCAGCCCGCCCACGAACGACAATGCACGGAAAAAGTTGTCAAAAAAACACAAACAACCTGTAGCCAGCTTGTAGTCGTCCAGCCCGTCCACATGGGAACTACAGGTCCTTTAGACTCCCCGAACAAGCGCTGAAACCCCTCAAATACAGCGCTTGTTTTGCAAAATCCTCAAGATCACAAAATAGGATTAATTAATCACTAAAAAATGAAACAACGCAAATGTTCTCTACAATTCGGCGCAAATAGGCTGTAGTATGCCTGTAGTCACAGGATTTTTCTAACAAATATTACCGCGCTCCCCGGGCATCAGAACCACATTAATTACCTCCCCACGTCGCCTCGTGAAAATCGTTTTGGATGCGACAACATGAACGTTGATTTTCTTTTGCATTAAAAAGAGGAAAATCACATTATTTAGTTGTTTATCAGCTAATTACATTAAGTGTAGTACCCGTGTAACCCCTAAATATTTCTCAATGGTTAATCATGCACCGACCTTTGTCATGTCAAACAAAGCGAAAGAAATTATGAATCTGTCAATTCAAATGTCAACCACACAAAAAACACACTTACAAAAAGCTGTAGTCGCACAAGCGCAACCACATCGCTCAGCGGCGCATGGAGAGGAAGCAACGTATGTAGGCGATACGCCGGACGAGATCAACCCAAGCAGTCGCACAACGAACCAGCAATCAATGAAACCTGTCAACGAAAAAAAGAATGTCGCCATCATCGGCATGCACCCAGTCGCCTGCATAGGCATAGAAGAGTTGCTTACTAAAGCGCTGGCCGTACAAGCCACCGTCTGGCCCCTCCAACAACCCCAGCCAATCAACGCTGCGTGCAACACCATAGACTTAGTGATCAGCGAGCTGGATGGTTCAGGTGCCTTAGGCATCGAACAGCAACTACAAGCTGCCCGCAGCCTGTACGGCGCGAATACGCCCGTGCTAATCCTATCCGACAAAAGCGAAGCCTCCTTCGGCCCGCTGTGTATCGCTGCCGGCGCCCACGGCTTCGTCAGCAAGACAAGCTCCCTACAAACCATCGCCTGCGCGATCAAAACAGTACTGCACGGCAAGCGCTACATCAGCCCAGCACTCGCAACAAATCCGCTGGTCGAAGATGCGCTCCACCACATCGACAACCCTCACATACAACTAGTTTCGGAACAACCCGAATAACGCAGCCCCGGAATCCCCATCCCGGCCACGCAAAGAGCAGTTGGAAAAAAACGAATTCTTCACCCAATCAAGAACAAAGAAAACAACAGACCCCTACCCGCGCCCCCCTCACCAAGCGGACCCAATTAGGACGCCTAACACTAACCCAACATGAAAAATTTCCAGTCGAAAAAAACTGGATTGTCAAGGAGAATTTTGGCAATCTCAGCGCTAGCCCTGCCCTTTTTGTACCAATGTACGAAAGATGACAGCCTCACAATCGACCCTCAGCGTACGGCAATAAGCACCGAAACAACCGCTGCTATATCCGACAACCACATCGCAATGATTAAGCTCGAGGCCAGCGCGGCGTACATTACCGCGAACGGCAAGGATACCGTCGAACTGCTTCCCGTAGCGCTGAACAAGCACGGCCTACCCATCGACACTGCCGGCTTCGAGATCTTCCACGACAACCAAAAGATCAACGCGCAGGATTTCGCCACGTTCGATGCAGGCAAGCATGCATTCGTAGCTAGACTGGGCCATTTTTCTTCAGCGGAACTCACCATCGAAGCTCGCCAAGACACGAACGCCAACCTGCAGGTTGCCCGCATCGAGCTCGCCTCCTCAACCCAAGTGATGATCGCAAACGGCATAGCAGCGACGACATTTGAGGTTGCCTACTTCGCTCCTGACGGCCGGGCCATCAGTACCGCCGACGGCTGGACAATCTACGTAAACGGCAAAACCCTGGAAGGCCCGCAGTTCACAACCACCCATCCGGGCGACTACCGTATCGTAGCGAAAGCAGGCGAGGTAACATCGAACGAGGTGGTTGTTACCGCCCGACAGGACAAGGCTTACGAAATCGTCACCATCCCCGTTGTATTCCACATCGGCCACTTCGGCGAAGCGGTAGGTTCTGGCGCCAACCTTTCGGCCGACATGGTACAAGACCTACTGGACGCTCTCAACCGCGGATACGCCAACCAATTTGGATCCACCAACCCCAATGCCGTTGACATGCGCGTTCGCTTCCGCTTAGCTGAAGCCGACGAATCAGGCAACGCATTTGTCGAGAAAGGCATTGTACGCACAAACGTAACGACGTACGACACGGGCTTAGGCACCAACAAAGCCGGCAACGGCGAGCTGGGGCTAACCGAGTGGCGCGCTTGGCAAGAAAACGAATACCTGGCTCCCCGGTCGTACTACAATATCTGGCTTTACCCTGCCGAAGAAAACTGGGCTGGACTGGCCAACTATCCTTCGATCAGCCTTAACAATCCGTTGGCGGGCATCACGGGGTTCGAGCACGGACGTCGTTCCAGCCTTATCGACACGCACTTCAACGTCCCTTCGCCACGTATCAACACCAGGCACCGTGCGGGCATTACGACTACCCTCATCCACGAAATCGGCCATACGCTGGGCCTGCGCCACACATTCTCAGACAACAACTGCGCGAGCGCTGATTATTGCGAAGACACGTACTCATACAGCTATCCGAACGTAGACCAAGCTTGCGCCGACAACAAAGGAGCAAAAACCCCGAACGAAAACTTCATGGACTACAACGGTTCTCGCACGACATTCACTTACGACCAGCGCGAGCGCGTACGCCACACGATCGAGCATGCATTGTGGTTCCCCGAGTTGGTTAAATCGAAAAAATAAACGGTTAGCCCCGGAATGCAAACCGCCACAGCATAAGATCCGGGCGACACACAGATACCCACTGCCATGACCATGGCTTGACACCCATGGTTTTGACAGGTTGCAAACCGGGGGACACGGGCCGGCATTTTCCCCACTTGCCGCTTCCGTGCCCCCGTTTGCGTTTTTAAAGGCCTGCCCGAAGATACGGCCACGCACGAGCCAGCTACATCGTTTTCGAGGATTTAAACGACGGGACACTTCTACTTATCGGCAGAAATCCCTACTTTCGATTAGCAAACATTAGAAAAACACCATGCGCCGACCACTTATTACCATCTTGAATTCCAGCACCTTTGGCAAGCACTTTTCAGAACACCTCGAAACCTTGGCAGCCTTTGCCGACATCCGGCATCTGACCGTCCCGGCAGACATTGACGGGGACGCCCTGGCAGCCGAACTAAAAGACACCGATGGGATTATCGCGAGCGTCACGCCGAAAATCCCGCGGAAGACCCTTGAACAATGCCCGAATCTCGTACTGTTAGTACGCCATGGCATAGGCTGTGATAACGTCGACCTGGAAGCTGCCACCGAACTGGGCATCCTGGTGTCCCGCGTCAAGGGCATCGTTGAAAAAGAAGCCGTCGCCGAATATGCTGTCGCGCTATTGATGGCGGGCAGCAGGCAAGTCGCGCAGGGATCGCGTGCCGTTCGGAATAGTGCTTGGGAAGCCCGCTCGGGCATGATCGGGATGGAGATCAAGGGAAAAACGGTCGGGATCATCGGCTTGGGCAATATCGGTTCACGCAGCGCGGAGATTCTTTCCAACGGCTTCGGAGCGCGTGTGGTCGCCTCAGACCCTTATATCGCAAAGGAGCGCTTTGCCGCATTCGGCGCAGAAGAAGTTGCCTTAGATGAGCTAATACGCACCGCTAACGCCATCCTCTTCCACTGCCCGCTCACGGACGAAACCAGGCGTATGCTCGGCGCCACCCAGTTTGCCAGCATGCAAGCGGGAGCCGTGCTCGTGAATACCTGCCGTGGCGAGCTGGTCGACGAGGACGCGTTATATGCTGCCTTGCAAAGCGGTCCGTTAGGAGCATACGCCACCGACGTGGTAGAGGGCGAACCCATCGACGGAAACCATCGGCTGGCACAGCTAGACAACGTACTGATCACCCCCCACCTCGGCGGCTATAGCTGGGAGTCGCTGCATGGCATGGGACAAACTTGCGTGGACGATTCCGTAGCGGTATTCCAGCATGGAGGCGTTCCGGGCGAAATTGCCAATCCTGAAGTCTTGAAAAAAACCTACCGCAAATGGCAGTAGTATTGGCCATTGACTTGGGCACGACCAATCTCAAAGTCGGGCTAGTCGACGAAAGCGGGGAAATACTGCGTGTGCTGTCCGTACCCGTACCCGTTGACAACGACGGCAACGGCAGTGCCACACACGACCCCGAGCAACTCAAAAGCCTGACGCTGGATCTGTCTAAAAAGCTTCTAGCCGACGGCCGTGGCGATGAGGTGGCGTACATCGTCAGCTCAACGTATCAATTTGGGATGATGCTGCTCGACGCCAACCGAAAACCGCTGACGGGCATGACCTTGCTCGCCGATATCCGGTCGCAGCGCACCTTCGACTCGTTTTTGCAGGCATTCGCCGATATCGATATTTACGCCCGCACCGGCTGCCCGTTGATGAGCCCGTATGCCCTGGCGCGGCTCTATTATTTTTCCACCGAAGAAAACGGCCTTTTTAAAGACGCGCAGTATGTGAGCGATAGCAAGAGTTTCCTGTTTGAGTGGCTAACCGGAGAATTTGTCACCGACGTAAGCACGGCGGCCGCCAGCCAGCATTACAACATTGCCGATCAAGCGTGGGATGAAAAACTGTTACAGCGCCTCGGATTGTCGCCCGATCAGCTTCCGGCTGTGGAGGATGGCACAGCACATTTTGGTGTACTTCGGGAGTCCATCAGGACGGAACTTGGATTGAAACAGCGCGCAAAAGTTCTGTTAGGGGTATACGACGGCGCGGCTTTGGCCGTGGGGTTAGGCGGCTTGGAACCGGGCGTGGGCGTCATCAACGTCGGTACTTCGGCGATGCTGCGCGTACCCGGCTCGAAACCGGCCTTTGACCACAGCGACAACAAGCGTATCCAGCCCTACAGGGTCAACCCCGACATCTTCCTCAACGGAGGTGCACTCAACAACGCGGCGTTGCCCGTCAACTGGCTCCTCAACAGCTTGTTTGACGTAGATGTCCAGGACGATGCCATGCTGCACCTTGGTTCGGAACCCCCGTTGCTTTGCCTTCCCTACCTGACGAGCGAGCGCGACTCCAAAACCGGGCCCTTTGCCTCAGGTGTATTCTTCGGCTTGCGCCAGTTTCATGGCAAAACAGACCTGGTACGGGCCGTGCTGGAAGGCGTCGCATACTCCATGCGATACCTGTTGGAGGCCATACAAGAGAACGAGCTTCCTGTCCGTGAGCTGCGAATGGGGGGAGGAGGCACGCGCGTCGCGCCCTGGCCTCAGATTTTTGCCAACGTGCTGGGCTTGCCCATCCACATCCCCTCCGACGCCGAAATGGGGCTTCTCGGGAGCGCGATGCTTACGCTCGTTGCGGGAGGCCACTATCCGGATGTAGCCACGCTGAGCCGGCAAATCAGCCGAACGCCGCGCCGCATCGATCCCGACACGCGGGCCGTAGCTATACACGATCAGCGCTATGCATTCTTTAAAAAAGTTCGGGAATCGCTGGCGCCCCTTTACCAGGAACACGCGGGACTGTCGGGGTAGTCCCAACACCCGACACGCTTAATACTTCCCCACCACAGGCATGACCCGTCCAGGGCCGAAGGCTTTCGCGCTCACGCGCAAGGTAGGCGGCGCTTGGAAGCGCTTGAACTCGGCACGAGCAACCATACGCAATACCCGGTCCACCAAATCAGGAACAAAACCGATGCCGATAAGCTGCTCTCGGCCCTTTTCCAGTTCGATGTGCTGATAAAGCACCGCGTCCAGGAGGTCGTATTCCGGTAGGGAGTCGCTGTCCTTTTGATCGGGACGAAGTTCTGCGGAAGGTGGCTTCTCAATGGTATTGATGGGTATGATGACGCCATCGCGGTTAATGTGCCGCGCCAGTTCGTAGGCTTGGGATTTATACACGTCGCCGATGACGCTCAGCGCGCCGGCCATGTCGCCATAGAGCGTACCGTAGCCCACGGCCGCCTCGCTCTTGTTGGACGTATTGAGCAGCACGTATCCCAGCTTGTTGGAAATAGCCATGAGCAAGGTACCACGGATGCGGGCTTGGATATTTTCTTCGGTAAGGTCCGGGTGGTGCCCGGCAAACGTAGCCGCCAACGCATCGTCAAATGCCGTGGCAACATCCTTGATCGGGATAATCTGGTGCTGACAACCGGTGTGCTGTACCAATTCCAAAGCATCCGCGATCGAATGGTCACTGGAATAGACGGAAGGCATCAGCACCGCCAGCACGTTGTCCGCACCGAGCGCTTCCACCGCCAGCGCGGCGACGATAGCCGAATCCAAGCCGCCGGACAAGCCCAGCACAGCCTTGGAAAAACCCGATTTCTGAAAATAATCGCGAATGCCCAGCACCAGTCCCTGATGGATCAAGCTGATTTCCGAATGTTCGTAGTCCGGCGTAGGTGTCTGCATCGGCGTCAGGGACCCATCCTCCAACGCATAAAACCGCAGGTCTTCTGCAAAGCCTTCCAGCACGTCAACCAATTGACCGTGGCCACCGAAAACCAACGAACGGCCGTCAAAGATGATATCGGTATGGGCCCCCACTTGGTTGAGGTACACAAGCGGCACGCCGCTGCGTTCGACTTGGGCGCGCAGCACCCCTACCCGCCGATCGAAATGCTGTGCATCAAAAGGTGATGCGGCGATGTTGATAATCGCGTCAGGCTTGCCCGGCAACAACTGCCCCAACGGATCCTGCGCGTAGAGCTTGGCATCGGGCGTATCCCACAAGTCTTCACAGATGGTCAGCGCCAGACGCTTGCCCCCTATCTCCACGCACGCAAAGGAGCGCGCCGGCTCGAAATAGCGATACTCGTCAAACACATCGTAATCGGGCAACAAGCCCTTGTGCGCAATCTGCCTGACTTCGCCATCTGCCAGCAAGAGCCCGGCATTGAACAGCGCCTTGCCGCTGCCCGTCGTGTTAGGCACCGGAGCACCAATAATGCAGGCGATGCCCACACATTGCGCCGCGATCTGCTCGATCGAGGTAGCGCAAGCCGTGAGAAAAGGGGCCGAACGCAGCAAATCCTTAGCCGGATAGCCGCCAATGGCTAGTTCCGCAAAGATAACGAGGTTCGCCCCCTTCGCTTTGGCCTCGCCGATGGAGGCAATGATTTTCTCGGTATTTCCCTCAAAATCGCCGATGCGATAATTTAGTTGGCTCAGGGCAATGACCATTCGTGTCGTGGATTTTAAAAGAATACGCCGACGTTCAAGCCTAAGTACGAACTTTTGGGCTCCTCCAATTTCACAGCCCGGGTAAACCCGTTATTGAATGACAGGCCGGTTGTCAGCTTCAGGTTGTGGTCCAATTGCCACTCTACGCCGCCGCCGATCAGCAGTCCCAAACGCAGGAAATTGGCCTCGCTACCGAGCGATGTGCGCTTGCCGCCATCGACAGCCTCCCGGCCACTCAACTTGAAGCCGGTGGTGAAACCAAACTGTCCGTAGTAGCTACGGAAATAGCGCTGCGTGCTCTTCAACTTGACCGATAGCGGGATCTCCGCATATTGGAACCGATATTTGTGGACCTGATCGCTTGAGCCTAACATGTCGAACGTCGTCTGGGAATTCAGCGTATTGATCACTAAGCCCGTGGCGAAATAATAGTTCTCGGAAATGCCGAAATCGGCCGCCAGCCCATACGCAAACCCGACCTTAGCCACGTTGTCCACGCCGTCGGCGTCACCATAACGCAACCAACCTATGTTGGGCGACAGGGTAATGCCCAACGATATCGGCTTGTATTCGTAGGTAGATTCGTAGTAATCCTGCGCGCGAGCGACAAACGCAGTCGAGATTAACAGGATGACCAAGGCAGGAACAAATTTGAAAATAGTAGTGTTGTACATATATTACGTGTTTTAAAAAAATTTGGCGACCGGCGGTTTTGTATTGGCCACCGATTGATTAATTTCGTTGCACTCAAGTAAACAAAAATGATGCTCAATTTCCAACGCCGGCAAATTTATCTCTTTTTTTCGATTATTGCACTGTTTGGATGCCAACGGCGGGAGCGCGTTGATCTGAGCCAGATTCAACTGGAGATCCGCATCGAACGGTTTGACCAGGCGCTGGATAGCTTGACAGCAACAAATATTCCGGAGAAAAATGAGCAATGGAAAGGACAGTATGGTCCGTTCTACTACGATTACATGCGTTTTATGCTCGAAGCGGGCGATCCCGACGACAGCGCCGCCATCACCGGCGTGCTCAGCGACGTCATCCAGACGGCGGACTATGGGGCCCTCAGCCGCGCCGTGCAAACGGCTTACCCCACCATGGACGATTATGAACACCGGCTGACGGACGCGTTCAAGCATATTCTGTACTACTTTCCAGACACTGAGGTACCACGCTTCATCTCGTTTTTGTCCGGCTTCGGCGTGCAGACCCCCATTGGCGAAGACTACATCGGCATTGGGCTGGACATGTTTCTCGGTGCCGATTCGGAGTTTTACCCGGCACTGCGTGGCAGCATTCCCTTTTATATCTCGCGGCGGTTTACCCCGCAAAACATCGTCCCCCGGGTCATCGAAGCTTTTGCGCGCGAGGAGCTCTTCCCGTATCCGGACGCAGCGTCCCACCTGCTGGATCAGATGGTACACCACGGCAAAATCCTCTATTTCATGGATCAGGTGCTGCCAGGCGTAGCCGATTCGCTAAAAATAGGCTACACTACCGCACAAATGGAATGGACACGCGGCTACGAACGGGACATCTGGGCCTGGTTTCTCAGTGAGGAACTGCTGTACGAGTACGACTTCCACCGTACGCAAAAACACTTGGGCGAAGCGCCGTTCACGCCCGAATTGGGCGAGCAAAACGAGTCGGCACCGAAGCTCGGCGTGTTCTTGGGGTGGAATATCGTGCGCCAATTCATGGATCGCAACCCGGAGGTAAGCCTTCCCGACCTCATGGCGATGGACGATGGGCAAGCCATTCTTGACGGCTCGCGCTACAGGGGCCGATGACACCTGGATTTCCTACCTTTACCACATCAAACCCAACTGTCATGCATATCCGCCCCGCCACGTTTTCCTTTCTCAAACGCCTAGCCGCCAACAACGGCCGGGATTGGTTTCAGCAGCACCGCGACGAATATGAAGCCGCGTGGCAAAACATGAAGGATTTCGTAGAGGGTTTGATTATTGCGCTCGCCGCTACCGACCGGTATATCTCCACGGATATCCCGGTAAACAAATGCCTCTTTCGCATCTACCGCGACACGCGCTTCAGCAAGGACAAAACGCCGTACAAAAACTGGTTGGGGGCTGGTATTTCGACAGCTGGACGCAACATCAATGGCCCAGAATACTACATCCATATTCAGCCCGGAAATAGCTTCTTTGCCAGCGGTTACTGGCGTCCGGTAAAGGAACATTTGGCCGCCATCCGGCAAGAGATTGATTATAACGGTGAAGAAATCACCGAAATCCTAGCCCATCCACGTTTTGCCGAACACTGCACGCTAGACCGAACCGATACGCTGAAACGGTCACCGATGGGCTACGACGAATCGCACCCCCACATCGGTTTACTTAAACTGAAGAGCTTCACGGCCGTCACGGCGCTTGCGGAATCCGAACTCACAGCTCCAAACGCTATCCCGCTGCTTGTAGACCGCGCGGAGGCTATGTATCCGCTCAAACTATTCCTGCACGGCGCGCTGGGCGACGAATAACATGCCGGCTAGGCCGGAAAACTGATTTTGCCCATGCACACCGCGGGCGAATGGAGCAAGCCCCTTGTGTTTGTGGGGTCCCCGGCTAAGGTTTCGTTGGCCAATACCGCGAACAGCACGGCTTCTTTCGCGTCGGGATTCAGCCCTAAGGATTCGAAAGGATGGATAACCGCCCGCTCGCAACGCGCTTTGATTCCCGCCTGCAGCACCGGGTTGTGCAAACCGCCGCCGCTGACGTACACATGCGCCTCTGGAATGTTCAACCGCTTGACGGCATCCGCTATACTGGCAGCCGTGAAGGCATTCAGAGTGGCCATCAGGTCCGCGTCCCCGACAGTGCTAACCCCGGCACGGTCCTGCGCATCTTCGAGATAAGCGAGGTTAAATAATTCTGGGCCGGTCGTCTTGGGGAAGGGTGCCTCGAAGAACGGATGAGCCAATAAGGCCTTCAGCAAGCCCGCGTGTACGTGGCCCCGTGCCGCCAACACCCCATTCGCATCCATCTCCTGTCCATGCCGTGTTTGCATCACCTGATTCATCAGCGTGTTGCCCGGTCCGATGTCCGTGGCAAAGGCACCGGATCCGGAGGCAGGCAGATACGTAAAGTTGGCAATCCCCCCGATATTAAGCAGTATGCGGTCTTCACTAGCGCTCGCGAACAGCAAGTAATCGCCATAAGCCGCCAAGGGCGCTCCCTCGCCCCCCGCCGCCACATGTTTTTGGCGAAAGTCCGATACCGTGATGATGCCTGCATGCCGCGCCACATGGTCGCCCTCGCCAAGCTGCAGGGTGCTGTTTGGTTGCGATAAATCGCCGGTAAGCGAGCGGGGCGCGTGGTAAACCGTTTGGCCGTGGCTGGCTACAGCATCGACCTCATGCGGCGCTACCCCCCACTTGTCGAGGGCTTGGCGCACGAGCGTGCCGTGGAGCGTACCAATTGACGCATGAAGCTGGCTCAGCCGCTGCTGGTCTACCGTGCGTCGCGCGAACACCTCGCGGACCTCCTCCCGAAACGTCTCGGCATACGGAACCGTCTCAAAGTGCTCCAGTACCAACTCGGTCTGCCGCCCGCTGCCGTGTATGTGGCACAGCGCAATGTCAAGCCCGTCCAGTGACGTGCCCGACATCAGGCCGACAATACGCCGGCTCTTCTGCCCCGCGACGCGATGTAAAGTGGCAATTTGCTTGTTCATTAGGCTAAAAGTACGGGTTATCTTTCAGAATCCGCAACGGGCACCTCGCTACGCCGCTTGGCCAACCACATGCGTCGTGGCGCCTCACTCCGGGGGAAGCGCCGCGCAGGATAACGACGCCAAAACATTTGTATAAAACGGCAACTTTCCATAAGTTTGAAAAAAAATAATCCATGAATTTCCCCGAAGCATTAAAGTATTCCAAAGACCACGAATGGGTTCGTGTGGAAGGCGACGAAGCCGTAATTGGCATTACCGATTTCGCACAGCGCGAGCTCGGCGACATCGTTTTTGTTGACATCGACACCGTTGGCGACGAAGTAGCCGCAAACGAGGTTTTTGGCACCATCGAAGCCGTCAAGACCGTGTCTGACCTATTTATGCCCGTAGCGGGCACGATTCTGGACATCAACCCGGCCATCGACGGAGCCCCTGAACTGGTGAACCAAGATCCCTATGGAGAGGGCTGGATTGTGCGCGTCAAGCTGAATGATCCTGCCGACGTGGACCAACTGCTATCAGCAGAAGGCTACCAAGCGACCATCGGCTAGCACCTGGTGCCTGCAAAAATATTTTGGCACTGTAATCGCTCTCCAAGTCGGAACTATGAAGCATTATATTTGGGCGTTCCTGTGGGCGGTTATTGTCTTGGTGTTGATTTCCATGCCTGGGGATAGCACACGTGGCATCCCCTATTTTGAAGGCATGGACAAGCTCGTGCACACAGGATTTTTCTTTGTGTTCACCGTATTATTGTTTTTCGGGTCGATCAGGCGAAACAAATCGAGGCGCCCCTCGTGGGACAGCTCCCTGAAGGTGATTTTCGTATCCCTTTTCTTCGCGGTGCTGACGGAGTTTATCCAGCTCACGATATTCACTCACCGCTCAGCCGATATTTGGGACTTGTTCGCCGATGCGGTAGGTACCGGGATGGGCGTTTTTGCTTATTTAGTGTTTCACAACAACTATGACCATGCGTCTTAAACGGATCTGCTGGATGCTGGCCGCGGCAGCGGTTTTCAGCTCCCTCTCGTCTTGCTCCCTGTTTAATAAGGGGTGCCAATGCCCCTCGGTGCACCGCCCCGCTAAACGATAAAAAAAATGGCCACCTGCTAACAACAAGTGGCCGTTTTATTTTTACTTTCTTCTGATCGGATTATTGCTCTTTCTCACCCATCCAGTCGATGACCGCTTGGCTCACGCCGGTGTACGAGAACCCTCCATCGTGAAACAGGTTCTGCATCGTGACCATGCGCGTAAAGTCCGAAAACAAAGTGACGGTATAGTCAGCACATTGATCAGCGGTGGCATTACCGAGTGGAGACATTTTTTCAGCATAGTCGATGAAGCCACCAAAACCCTTAACGCCAGAACCGGCGGTGGTCTGCGTGGGCGACTGGCTGATGGTATTCACACGCACCTTGTTTTTCACGCCGTACTGGTAGCCGAAGTTGCGGCCGATACTCTCCAGTAGCGCCTTCGCGTCCGCCATATCGTTGTAATCGGGGAATACCCGTTGTGCAGCGATATAGGTAAGTGCCACTACTGAGCCCCACTCGTTGATTGCATCTTTTTTCATTGCTGTGGCCAGCACGCGGTGCAGGCTCAACGCCGAAATATCCATGGCCTTATGGGTGAAGTCGTAGTTGTTTTCGGTATAGTGTAGACCTTTCCGCACGTTGATGCTCATGCCGATGGAGTGCAGTATAAAATCTACGCCGCCACCAAAATGTGCCAGGGTTTGGTCAAACAGGTTGTCGATGTCTTCTTGACTGGTGACGTCCGCTGGGATCACCGGCGCGTTATTGCATGCTTCGGCCAGCTGGTTGATCGTGCCCATGCGCAGGGCAACGGGCGCGTTGGTCAAGACAATCTCCGCACCTTCGGCCACGCAACGCTCTGCCGTTTTCCAAGCGATGGACTTCTCGTCCAATGCGCCGAAGATAATTCCTTTCTTTCCTTTCAACAGGTTGTGAGACATAGTCAGGGGTTTTTGTAGGCGATGTTGATACCGGCACCGGCCGGCACACCGCAATTGTTACATGTGTTTCGTTTCGTTTATTAACCGAAGCTCAGCAGAGCTTAGGATGCGTGTAAAAGTACTATTTTTTTCAATATATCGCCTAAAGCTTCAGCAACTCCGCGGCATGGCGAACCGCTGCATCACCCGGATTGGCCCCGCCCAGCATTTGGGCGATTTCATCCACGCGGGCTGGTTCATCCAAGCGCGCGATGCGGGTCCGCGTCTTCTCGTCGTCGGTATCTTTATACACCTTAAAATGTGTATTTCCCTTAGCCGCAATCTGGGGTAGGTGTGTAATCGCAATGACCTGCATGTGGTTGGCCAGCGCTTCCATCACTTCACCAACCTTAAGCGCCACCTCGCCCGAAATTCCCGTGTCTATTTCGTCAAAAATGATGGTTGGCAAGGCCGATGAACGTGCGATAATTGACTTGATGGCCAGCATTAGGCGAGAAAGTTCCCCCCCGGACGCGACTTTGCTCACGGGCTGCGGTGCTTGCCCTTTGTTGGCGGTAAAGAGGAATGCTACGTCATCGCTTCCGCTCGGGCGCAAAGCGCCCTCTGCTACCGGAGTGAGCTGGATGGTGAGCTGGCTGTCGGGCATGCCGACTTCAGTGAGTATGGCCAGCACCTGCGCCATGATGTCGGGCACCACGCCCTGCCGGCTCTCGCTCAGCTCGGCTGCGAGGACGTGTGCGTGCTGTTCCAGGGTATCCAGCTGTTTTTCGAGCTGCTTGATTTCTTCTTGTTGGTTATCCGCGACCAGTAGCTTTTCCGAAAGTTCATCGCGAAGGGCAATGAGCGCATCCACGTCGGATACGCGGTGTTTTTGTTGCAGGCTATACAACAGGCTCAGCCTTTCGTTAACGGCCTCTAGCCGTTCGCCATCATGCACGATTTGCTGTTCAGCCAAGCCCAATTCGTCGGCAAGGTCCCGCACCTCGATCGCCACGCTTTGCAAGCGCGCCACCTGCTCTTCCAGCGCGGGCATATAGCGCGACGCTTGCTGGAGTTGTTGCAGGCTTTGCCGCAGCAGCTGTTCGACGTTCCCATCTTGCTCCTGCAGCGTGTGTGCCACGCCGAGTAAGCTCCGCTTAATTTCTTCCGCGTGCTCCAGTTGCTTCTGCTCGTCTTCCAGAGCCTGCTGTTCGCCGGTCTGCAGCTGCGCTTCGTCCAGCTCATTGAACAAAAACTGATGGTAATCCGCTTCGGCGTTGGCCCTGTCGGCAGCCTCCCGCAACACCTGCAGGCGAGTCCCAACATTGCGCCAAGCATCGTAAACTTCCCTGTAGCGCTGCTTGAGCACGCGATTATTGGCCACGCTATCCAGCACAAGAAGCTGAAAAGCCGCGGTATTGATTTGCAGGGTCGCATGTTGGGAATGAATGTCGATCAACTTTTCGCCCAGTGCTTTCAAGATTTGGAGCGTGACCGGGGTGTCGTTGACAAATGCCCGCGACTTGCCATCGACGTTAATTTCCCGCCGAAGTATCGTTTCGGGCTCATAATCGAGGTCTTGCTCGTTGAAAAACCCGCTAAGATCATATCCGGAAATATCGAAATAGCCTTCGATGACGCATTTCTTATCTTGATTGAAAAAGAAGCGGCCTTCGGCACGTTGTCCCAGAATGAGCGACAAGCCCCCCATGATGATGGATTTGCCGGCACCGGTCTCGCCGGTCAGGATATTCAAACCCTTCCCGGGCACGATATCCGCCGAATCGATGAGGGCATAGTTCTTAATGGACAGCCGGTTCAGCATATTGCATAGGAATTGTTGGGTTTACGCACGTTTACCGTCCGCGCAAAGACTCATACTTCGTGGTATTGGCTGGATCGGCTGCTGCCAGAATATTGAAAGCCGCGGTTCTATCCGGTGGCGGCATACCACTCAGCACGCCTACGAGCTCGTCGGATTTTGTCGTAAAAAACACCTGGTTGAGCATATTGCCCTGCGCCAACCGATCGATTTCCCCTAGGCGGGGCAAAAGACCCAAAATAGCCTTGCGAGCAGCAGCTTCGTCGTCGACCATGCGGTCCAGCCCATTGAGGTAAAAGCCATACATGAAATCGCGAAGCGGCTGGTAACGACGGTCGAGCAGGTTATTCGCCAACCAGAAACGGTTGTTATTTCCCTCCATGGAGCGCCAGCCGGTGAAGCCGGTATTTTGCGCATGGTTGACCACCGCCTGCGCTTGGCGGTAATAAGGCGTGCCCGCGCTCGGGCTGAAGGTATCGGCATCCATCCCCACAATGATGTAGGCGTAATAGGCCAAGAGCGAAGTCAGGTTACCCATGTACTGCTGATCGGAATAATCCATCATTTGCCCTTCATCATAGGTGAAGTCGAAATTGTTGTCGACCAGCCTCAGCACAGGGCTGTTGTAGGATGTGTTATATACGGGCCGGGTGGAGATTATCTGGGCCTGCGCGGTGAAATTGGAGGACCCGTCCCATGAGGTGACCGTAATAACGAAACTGCAGTCTATCCGTTCTAGGGCTGCAGTCGTGCGGTCGCTCCATGCCGTTCGGTTTAAAAAGTCCGAAACGGCCTTTTCCAAAACGTCCAGCACGCGCTTGTTGGTGTTTTGCACCTGGGGCGAAAGAATCTGGACGCGTGCATTCAGGTCTTGGGCCTGTGCCCCATGGGTGGCCACCGCCATCCAGATCGCGATCGCGGGTATGAGCCGAAAAAACAGGTATCGAATGGACATGCCCAAAGATAGTCAATAAGGTTTTCGCACCGAACAAATCCAGCAAAAAAAGTAGTGGCCCGTGCGTGCGACGATCTATGGGCGCTGGAAATGCAAATCGGCAAAATCCAGATACCGCAGCCAGTCATAACGCGTCACATCGTGCTTGCCGGCCCGGATGTGGTAGCCGATGTGATGCATAAGCGGTTCATGAAGATCCGGCATGCTAACCGACGGCAGACCTTGGTGTCCGTACAGTTCGAATACCGGGCTTGCGTGGTATGCCGACAGGTATTCGCCTTTGGGGTCCGCCCAGCGGTCTTCTTCCGCACTCGCCACGTACACTGCGCGCGGCGCCATCAGCGCAATTAGCTGGTGCTGATCAATGGGTCGTTCCTCCTCGCGGCCATGATACTGGTCAAAAGCCGGGCAAAACCACGCGGGCTGTATGCCCGCCACGGTAGCCAGCCGCTCGCCATATTTACGTCTTGACAACGCCGCACCACCTTCGCCGGAGTTATTCGAAATTACGACTTTGAAACGCGGATCCTGCGCGCCTGCCCACAATGCGGCTTTGCCCTGGCGGGAGTGCCCCATAATCGCGACCTGCTCGGCGTCAATCCGGGGTTCGGTAGCTAAGTAGTCCACAATGCGGCTCGATCCCCAAGCCCATGCGCCGATCGCTTGCCATTCGTCGGGCGCTTCAGTCGCCGTGCCGTATCCCGGAAAAAGCGAAACGATGCTGTGGTCCTTCATGCCCGGCTGATCCGGAAAGATGTCATGATAGCACATCGTTGCGATGGCATAGCCCCGGTCGATGATGTCGTCAAACGCCCAGCGGGTTGCCTGATTGCCGCGCTCCCAGTCGGGATGTCCTACGTCGCGTACAAGCTTGAAGTTAGGCGAGTAGCGAATATCGGGATCGGCGATCGTGCTGTGATTGCCCTTGAAATTATATCCCACAAACACAGGCACCGACCCTGTGGCCTGATTGGGCAAATACAGTAACAAATACGCCTGAACCTCCTTCTCGCCGCTAGTGAAAATAAAGTTGATCTGCTTGCCCGTGGCCTTGCCATTGAGCGCATTCGGATTTTCGGCGAGTACTTCGTAGCGAACGTCAATCGGATCTGTCGGCGTACGCCCGTACATCTCCCGCGCAAATCGATCGAGCAAATCGGCGCGGTGTCGCTCCCAAGCTTCGACAGTCATTATCGGTTCGCCATCAATCGTTGCCAACAACTCAGGCAATACGTAATCCGGTACAAGGCTCTCATCGTAGTTGGTTTCTGTCTGGGCATGTCCTCGCCCGATACCCGAAAAAAACAAGACCATGGACAATCCAATTAAGGAATTTTTCATATGCTGCGGTTTATCGTTCGTGTCGTCTTCCCCGCTAGCCTCCGGTTGCACGAGTAGAGACTACCGATTTGCGGGAACGACCGAAGATAGCGAATAATTATGGATTCCCTAACGAACGTCGGTGAAGTTTTACCTATTTCATCTCAAATAAAACACCAGGAAACAAAAAATTTAATGATTGGCTGACAGGCACTTATAGCAATCTTATGTTCTTTATTTAAAAATAGTCTACTTAATTAATAGTCTTTATATATATTTGCAACATGAAACCCTTGGAATACGCGAAGACACCCTGTTACAAGCCCATGGCGATGCGTATGGCGAAGGGAGATCGATAATATGGAAGATGCGAAGCGAGCGCAAGGCGTAGCTCGAGAAAGACGTTAGCCTTTTCCCAAAAAAGAAGGGGCTTTTATAATTCTACACACCGATAAACGATACTGAAGATGGCAACGCACACGACGAAAAACTCTATCGAACCCAAAATTACGCTAGTGGGTGCCGGACCTGGCGATCCGGACTTAATCAGCGTCAAAGGCATCAAGGCGCTCAAGCAGGCCAACGTGGTGCTGTACGACGCACTCGTAGACGAACAACTGCTGCATTACGCGCCCGCTGAGGCCATAAAAGTGTACGTAGGCAACCCGTCGGGTGATGAGAATTTCGTCCAGGACACGGTCAACCGGCTGATGGTCGACTACGCCCTCAACTTCGGGCATGTCGTCCGGCTAAAAGGGGGCGACCTTTTCGTGTTCGGGCGCGGCTACGAAGAGCTCGACTTTGCTGCTTCGTATAGCATCGAAACGGCTATCGTTCCGGGTATTTCCAGTGCGATCTCCGTTCCGGGACTGCAAGGCATCCCGGTCACGCACCGCGGCGCGAGCGAAAGCCTCTGGATTCTTTCGGCTACGGACTTTGAAGGCAATCTGTCCGGCGAGCTGCACCACGCCGCCCGCAGCCAGGCAACGGTCGTCGTGCTCTTGGGTTTCCCCCATCTGGAGGCCATCGTACGCGTGTTTCAGCAACATGGCAAAGGAGGCCTGCCGGTGGCCGTCATCCAAAATGGCTCCATGGCGCACGAACGGATTGCCGTCGGGCTCGTAAACACGATCGAAGAAGTGGCGCTGGAACACGATATCGACAACACCGGACCCGTCCTCCTGGTATTCGGCCAAGTGGTGGCCCTGCACAACGAATTCCAGAAGATTCGGCGGTTTTTCGAATGCCCAGATTTTCTGTAAGCAAACCGCAAATTTCGCTCTCATATAATAGGTTTATAATTGGTTTGAAGAAGTCCCTGCCCATCAGGGACTTCTTCTATTTCCATCGCACCGCCTCGGCAATCCGAATATTCCCTTATTTTTGCCGGCTGAAATACCTTTACGAATGGGCAAGGACAAACTCAAGAAATTCACGGAAATCGCCACATTTCCCAATGTGCTGGAGCTCGACGCGGGCAAAGCGATGAAAGGACAGTGGGCACGGCAGCATTTTGGCAATGACAAGGCGCTGGTACTCGAACTGGCTTGTGGCAAAGGCGAGTACACGGTCAACCTGGCCCGGCTGTTTCCCGAGCGCAACTTTATCGGCGTGGACTATAAAGGAAACCGGATTTGGCGAGGCGCTAAAACCGCGCTCGAAGAGGGAATCAACAATGTGGCTTTCCTGCGTATACAGATCGAAAACATACTGGATTACTTCGAGCCGGACGAAGTGTCTGAAATCTGGATCACCTTCCCCGACCCCCAGCCTGCCAAGCGGCGCATAAAAAAAAGGCTGACCCATCCGAACTTCCTCGCTAGATACCAGCAAATCGTCCGGAAAGGCGCACCGATCCACCTCAAGACCGACAACGACGGCCTCTATGCCTATACGCTGGAAACCTTGGATGACTTGGGCGTGGCGCCGATCGTACACACGGACGACCTGTACCGGTCCGAGCACGCCGACGAAGTGTTGTCGATTAAGACGTATTACGAACAGAAATACCTGGCCGTCGACAAGAACATCAATTACGTGAAGTGGGCGCTGCCCGAAAAACCGATCGGCGGCGAAGCCCAGGACACGCTATAGCCGCAGGCTATTGACTGTCTTGCAATTCCTGTTGCTTACGCTTGCTGATTTTCGCTACGTTGACGGGCTGCGGCACTTTGACGTAGTATCCGGTGCCATCATACGGACGCTTGCGGGGATGGGTCATACACGGTTCTGAACAGCAACCGTCCATTTTCCAGCCACAGGCCTCACACTGGGCAATGTGCTCGTTGCATTCGGGATTGGCACAGTTGATCATATGATCAGACGCAGCGCCGCAATTGAAGCAAGTGGATACGACCTTAGGGTTGACTGAGTTGACATCGACGGTTATCCGGTTGTCAAACACGTAGCATTTTCCCTCAAAATCCTGGCCACCCACCTCTTTTCCATACTTGATGATACCGCCATGCAGCTGGTATACCTCCGGGAAACCTTCCTTGAGCAACAAAGCCGACGCCTTCTCACACTTGATGCCGCCCGTGCAGTAGGTCAATATTTTCTTGCCCTTGTATTGGGCCAGCTCGTTGATTTTCTCCGGAAATTCCCGAAAATTCTCAATATCCAGGGTGACCGCATTCTTGAAACGGCCCACGGAGTGCTCATAATTTGACCGAACATCCAGCACGACTACATCATCACGATCTTTCATGGCCAAGAATTCGGCAGGCTCCAAGTGCTTGCCGGTTTCCTGCGTCGGGTCGATTAGATTGGGATCCCGCAGCCCGGAATGGACAATTTCGGCCTTGTAACGGCAGTGCATCTTGATGAACGAGGGCTCATCCACATCGTCAATTTTGAAGTCCGTCTTGGCGAAGCGTGGATCGGCATGGAGTGCATCCATATAGGCCCGGCATGCGTCGACTGTGCCCGACACGGTGCCGTTAAGGCCTTCGTCGGCGACGATGATGCGGCCCACTAGGCCCAGTGATTTGCAAAATTCGAGATGTTCGGCCGCGAACTCTTCTGCACGGTCGATGTGGCTGTAACTATAATACAGCAGGGTTTGATATTTTTCCATACGCATTGATACCGCTGCAAACGGCGTTTAATGACTCATTATTTATGGCGGCAAAAATACAAAAACAGGAACAAAAACCGGCAATGCCTGCGCAGAAACGACGGAAAAATCGCTTATAACTGCATTCTTGATATTTTGTCACGCCTGTTGTCAGCTACGCAACAAAAACACGCGCCAAAATCTTTATGGCCATCGCATTTCGCGCGGGCCGTTTGCCGAGCGCTATAATTATGACACCCCCTCCGGAGTCAGGAACGTTATCAAAACGACTTCCCTATGCGACGATGTGCGTTCGGACTTGCCGGCATAAGCGTCACGCGGCACTAGCTTTGCTTGTCGTCGGCTGACGGACCATACAGCCCCGGAACCGGAATATCGAGCAAACGCAGGTAGACGGTCAGTTGCCCCCGATGGTGGATCAGGTGGCTATTAATGATGAAACGGATCGCGCCTGCCCGAGGCACCTGCGCTATCACGAAATCGCCCGCTTTCAGCGTCCATTGCCCGCCCCAATCCGCATCCGCGGTTGCCTCAATGCTTTGCTTATTGCGCTCGTAGCCTTCATCCAACGCGGTTCGGAGTGCGGCAACGGAATTAGCAGCCGGCGGTGCATAATCCACTTTAAAGTCAAAAACATCCTTCGGAAGCGCTTCCGCTACCCAGTTGTGCAACTCGACAATGTGCGAGGCCAGCTCGCCCAAGGAGGCTGATTTTGGATGCGGTTTGTAGTCCCAATGCGTGTCTGTTAAGCGCTCGAGTATCCGGCGCGTGTTTTCGGTCTCCCGTTCCAACTCAATCAGCAAACTGTCTTTTAGTGCCATAATAATCTTTCCTTTTTCCAGTGAAGTTACGCAAACTTTCGAAGGATTACACACCCCGGCGCGCCCGGAAGCTTGCCCTACGCACACGATTGCGTAGGTCGTCTGACTATTTTTTGTTGCAGAAACTGTTTTGTTGTCTAAAATTTGTTTATTTTGGGTCATATTTTTACTTATGAAGGTGTTCCAAAACCGGTAGTGGCTTCCACGGATCTACGCCTTGAGGGCACAAAAACGAAGAAAGAAACAGCGTATAAATTCCGAACACAAGTCGGCTTTTTAGGACAGATGCGTCGCATAATATGGAAAAAAAGATATCGGTTCTCTACGTAGACGACGAACCCAACAACCTGGTATCGTTCAAGGCCACTTTTCGGCTCAAATACGATGTCGATACAGCGATCAGCGGGGCGGACGCCATTGAGATTATCAAGAAAAAACCGATCGAAATCATCATTACGGACCAGCGTATGCCCGAAATGACCGGCGTGGAGTTTTTAGAACGGGTGATTGAGATAAATCCGGAACCGATGCGGATCCTCCTGACAGGATATGCCGACATGAATGCCGTGGTGGAGGCCGTAAACAAAGGGAAAATTTTCCACTACCTGAGCAAACCGTGGAGCGAAGAGGAGCTCGACGAGACGATCAAACGGGCATACGAGATCTATGCCGAGCGCAAAAAAATAAAGGAATCCCATTCCAAACTGGAAATTTCGAACGAACAGCTTGAATTCCTGCTCAGGCAACGCCTACTCTCATGAAAATGTGAGGTGCTGGACTATTTGCCGGGCAGGGTAACCGAGAAAAAGGTGCCCGCTCCTTTGGCGGATTCCACGGCAATTTTCCCGCCCAGTTTGGTGATAATACCCTTGACATTATAGAGGCCGAAACCGGCCCCGGCCACTTGGTCGCTCGCCCGGTAAAACAAATCGAAAATCTGGCCTAAATCCTTCTCCCCTATACCGATTCCATTGTCCCTGACACCGATGACGACTTGATTATCGGACACCGTAGCGGTTAACTCCACCCGCTTATTGGGGTTGTCGCGTTGCTGGTACTTGAATGCGTTTGAAAGCAAATTCTGGATAATCAGCTTCAGCGCCACCTCGTCCGTGCGGAATGGCTCATCCTGCTGGCAGTGTACCGTGAGCTCGATGCCGTTGTTTTCGATGTGAATACTGTAAAATTCCTTGAAATATTCGAACAGTGCCTGGAAGTCCACCTCTCCGATGTTCAACCCGCCACGCCTGTGCAAATAATAATCGTGCAAGTTGTTGATATACACAAAAAGCTTGGAAATGGAGGTCTGCATGTGCTCGAGCACCTCGTGGATGCGTTTGACATCGTCAAACTTAAGCGATACGCGCAGTGCCGAATTGATTGCCACTAGGGGGTCGCGCAGATCGTGCCCCACGCTGTAGGCAAACTTATCCAATTCCTCGTAAGCGCGCTGCAGCTCTTCATTGCGGATGTCGAGCAAGGACGTAGCCAGGTAAAACTTGTTGGCTTCCTCTACCGAGGAGATGATCTCTTCCTCTACCCACGGCTTGCGAACAAACCGGAAGATGTGCCCCCTGTTAACGGCGTCAACAACGGTTTCCATGTCGGCGTGCGCCGTCAGTAGGATGCGCACCGGCCTTGGGAAATCGTTCTTGATGCTCGCTAGAAATTCGACACCCGTTTCGCCGGGCATGCGTTGGTCGCAGAAAATTACGCGGATATTAGGGTGTTCGGTCAGTATGTTCCGAGCGTCTTCCGTATTTATTGCCGTATGAATTTTGTAATGCAGGCGAAAAGCAGCCTTCATGCTGAGCAAATTATTTGGCTCGTCATCCACGTACAATATTTCAGGACTATCGTTCATCAGGTAGGTAGTGATGTTCAGCAGGCACGTTAAACGCGCAAAAATACGTTAATTATTTGGTGTTTTTACGGTTTAACCGGAATTATTAGCGTGAAGGTGGTGCCCACCCCCTCTTCGGACTGGGTTATGATCTCGCCATTGTGTTTTTTAATCGTTTTGTAGACGATCGACATGCCCAAACCAGTTCCTTCACCCACCTCCTTGGTCGTAAAAAACGGTTCGAATATACGCTCGGCGACTTGGGGAGGCATGCCGATTCCATTGTCGCCGATTTTGATGTAAGCGTTGTCGTCACGGTGTTCCGTCACAATGGTCAGCTCCCCGCCTGGCTTTTTCCCAAACTTCTTGTTGATAGCGTATAATCCATTGGTAATGAGATTCAGGAACACCTGGTTCAGCTTGCCGGGGTAACATTCCACAGGAGGCAAATCGCCCCATTGCGTATTCACGATGACGGACTCTTTAATCACGCTGTTCAAGATGACAAGCGTCGACTCCAGTCCTTCGTTGATATCCGCAAACTTGAGGACGTCTTCGTCCACCCGCGAAAAGATGCGCATGCTCTTCACAATCTCGGCGGTGCGGCTGGCTCCCTCGTGCATTCCCTTGAGTAGGAATTCGATTTCCGTTCTCAAGTACTCCACATCGATGGATTCCTTGTACTTGGTGAGCATGTCCTTTTTCTCCGACATCGTTGCCTCAGACAGCCCGATCTTCTCGATCTCAGCCAGTGCGGACCACAGGATGGCCACATCGCGCTTTAGCGGACCGACGTTCGAGGTGACGAAATTGATGGGGTTGTTGATTTCGTGTGCCACGCCCGCCGTCAGCTGGCCGAGCGATGCCATTTTCTCAGACTCGACGAGCTGTGCTTGCGTCTCCTGCAAGTTTGTCAGTGTCTCCTGCAATACGCGGTTAGACTCCTGCAGCTCGCTCGTCCGCTCCTCCACCTTATGCTCTAGCACAATGTTCTGGTCGCGGATCAGCTTCTCATTATCGCGCATGGCCAGCAACGCCCGGGCCTGGGAAGCCGCCCGCTCCTTCTTTAATATGTTGATGCGATGTGCCAAACCAAACGAAAGAAGCGCCATCTGAATGGCAGAAGCGCCCTGCACGGCATAGCTCGTGAAGTTGTTGTAAGGCAACACGCCGTAATCCTTAAGCAAGAAAATAATGGAGCCGACCAAGAGCACGGACCAGCCCACCACAAAATATTTGGCGGGCTTATAGCCTTTCATCATCACCCCGAACGACACATACAGCACAGCGACCGAACCGATGGCCGTGGCCAGTTGCATAGCAATGAACCCGACCTGCTTGGCACTGACCAAGACCAGCGCCAAACTCACCAAGAACATCAAATTAATACCTTGAAACAGCCGGTAGAAGTGAGGTGCGTATTTTTTGATGCGCAAGAAAGACCTCGCCAACAGGATGGCCGTGATGCCGGACAGACTGCCGAATATGGTGGGGGCAATCATCGCAAAACCGGCCCAGTGGGGCCACAGGTACTGCGCACCAAACCCTTTGATACCCATTTGCGTCAGACCGGCGAAAGCTACATACAGCACGTAGTAGATATAGCCTTTCTCACTGACTGAAAAGTACAGAAATAAGTTGTAAAAGACCATGATGACCACGATACCAATAAATATACCGTTAATTAAGTGGTCGTTAGCCGTGTTTTCCCAAAATAACCGGGGTTTGCTCAAGTAAATCGGAAGGAAAATCTGCTCCGTGCTTCGAACGCGCAGAAAGTAGGTTTGGCTTGTTCCGGCGGGAATGTCGAGCTCAAAAACATGGTTGGGAACCCGGTATGGCCTGTCGGTAAACGGAGACTGTTCGCCCAAACGCTGGGACACGTACGTGCCCCCTTCACCCATCACGTACAGCTCGATGTCATCCAGCAGGGGGTAGGCAATTTCCAACAACAAAAAGGCATTATTCGTATGGTTTTCTGCCACAAACCGCAACCACACATCGTCTTTGTTGATGCCCAAATTAGGCACGTCGGCATCCATGGCCACAAATTGACCCGATGCGAAGATCTCTTCGGCAGAAGCATCACTCGGCCCGACGTACTGCTGGAGCGACTTCCCGATGAGCATCCGGTCGGCATCATCCTCAATGACGACGAAGCCCTTGCTCTGACCGACGCTGACAAGCATCCACAGGAAGATGATAAAAACCCGCTTCATCATTATTGGATATTATTTCACGGCAGTGGCCATCACGAGGTTCATCGAGCACAGAAAATGCCCGTCGGCGTCGGCCGCGGCCATGGTATCCGAAAACACGTCAAACTCCTCCGCGCTCAGCAGGCCGTTTGCTTTCATCTCGTCCAGAATGGGGCCGATCCACAGGTAGCGATTCGCGTCATCCAAGGAACGGCCAACCATGCAAAAGGTGTCGAGGCGGATATCCGAAAAACCGCTCGTGGCTAGGTTGTGCGTCAGGCGTTGCGCCGCCCATCCGTTCTTGACCTTGCCGGTGGTGAGGAATGCGCCTATCTTTTGTTCGATATCCGTGTGCCGGGTGTAAAAGTTCAAGCTATTCCAGGCCGTTTCGACAATGGCGATGGGCTGTCCTTTGGCTAGCACCCGGTGCATCTCTTGAAAAGCCAATTCCGGTTCGGGAAGGTGCTGCACGAGGCGCTCGGCACGCAAGCCCGCAACAGATCCGTCAGCAAAAGAAAGCTGCGTGGCCTCGCCCTGCTCAAATCGGACGTTCGGCAGCTCCCCAGCGGCTTCGGCCGCCTTGGCCAACAAGGCCGGGTCGTGGTCGACGCCTACGACGCTTACCCCGCTCCCGAGCGAGCCAGCAAGATTAATGGCGTCAATGCCTGTACCGCAGCCGAGATCAACGACCGTTCCTTCTTTTATTGCCGAAAAGGGGGTATACGAGTGAATTTTTAGTTTTCGTAGGAAGTCACCGGTATTTTCTAGATAACCAGCACTATAATGTTTTCCAGACATGGTTGGTTTAAGGTATTATGTTTCAAAGGCTAGATCGGTGCAAAGATATAATATTTTACATAATATTGAGGTCGTTGTCATCAACTATCGTCTCCTGTCCCGGCGGTTTCAGGTTGGCGATCGTATCGCTGAGGCTCCAGCGGTCGAGTTTGGGGATGTCTATCTGGTAATGAATTTCGATTTGCTTATTGCGCAGGGTTTCAATGCGCTTGGTGTTGGCATTATTGCGCAGCGCGGTAATCGCTTGCTTGTTTTCGTCGTCCGCTTCAGTCAGTGTGTCCAGATTCCGCATGATCATGGTCGTCGCCACGAGATCGAGCTTCGGATAGTAAAACGTACCATCGTTGCCCACACTCGTATCGATCCGGTACCCAACACTTTCGGCTAGTTTCACCGTATACGGCGCGCACAGCGCGAAGAGGGACGTGATGCCGACTTGAGTAGCGATGGCTGCGCCTGCGCGCGTGAGAAAAATGCTGCCAATCCCGTATCCAGCAATCTCGCGCGAGTTCCAAAGCCCGCACCCTTCGCCGGTTCCCTCCTGGGCGTAGCGGTAGACCAAATCGTACATCGCGGGATCCATGTGTCCCGTTGCCTGCTCAATAGGCAGGGGTTCCGTACCCCCGGCGACATGGATACGCACACCGCCAAACACACGCTCACCGTCCAACGACTCGACAATCAGGACAAAAACAGCTGGATTGTACATCCAGTCGTTCTTGGAGGAGGTTACCTTGTGCACGCCGATGGCGGTAAGCACGTGCGCATGCCCCTCGATGAACCGCTCGCAGGTGCGGGGATCATCTATCGCCCTGAATGCCCTGAGCCGTACGACGGGATGCCCGTCAACAAAATCTACCGCCATAAAA
>CAYUIZ010000030.1:0-27060 GCA_964444885.1 uncultured Sphingobacteriaceae bacterium
AAGCGTCTGAAAGTAAACGTTCTCTTGCACGCCCTGGCAGAACATGCGCGTAGCGGCAATCTGGCCAAACTGAATGGTATGGTTGTCGACGCTGAAATCGCCGGTATAGCGATTGCAACCGCCACTGCCTGACACCCGGCCCTCGGCCATGTCAAAGGTGATGGTCGGCTTTTCGTTGGGAAACAGCTCGTCGAGCGTCGCTGCCGTGCCACCCATGTAGTTTAACCGCCAGGTGCCGTTGAGCGCCGACGCCGCGCGCTGGCTTTCGGAGACCGCTACAAAGCGGGCCAGGGGTGCCATCCTCGCCCGGAACAGCGAAAGCGTGTCGCCGTAAATGGCATAGCTATCCGTACGTGCCAGCACATCGCTGAGCTGCGTTTCGACTTCCATATTGGGGCAAGCCATCATCGTACCGATCAGCTGGAAAAACGAGAGGCGGTTGTTTGGCTTCAACGCGTACGTGCCGCCCATGCCGTTGCATCCGCCCGAGGCACTCACGCGATTCTCGTCCGCGTCGAACTGGAGAAAAGGCTCTCGGTCGAGCCCCATATCCACGGGCGCACCATTGATTTCCACCAGCTTCCAATACGTCCCTTCAAGTGGGGTGTCCCCACTATCGGTGGTCGTTTTATCCTTGCGCACGGCGCAGGAAGCCAACAATACGATTGCAGCAACAAACAGTACAGGCCTCGTATGGGCGACGGTCGAAACGGTTCTACTCTTCATGTTTGGTTATTTATAACGTATTACTTTTATGGGTCTGACGGGTTAGCGCGTTAAAGGTTTAACGTCACAACGCCCCATATCGTATAAGGCACTGATTGCGTGGGAAGAAAACTCGAACAGCCTTGGGGCACCGCCAAGCACGTGAACATGAACAAGTTTTTACTTTCATTGTCTATAATTTTTTACCTTTAGCGAACACGATTCGACGCGAACCCTATAAACCAATATTATATGAGAAGGAGCTTACGCAAAAAAGCAGCTGCACCGTGCTGATCATGGCCATGTATTCGTGTCAGAAGGAGGAAGGCCCACCTATCGGGGAAATGGATCCCATCGCCGAAGCCCGGCAGGTTTTTGAAAGTAAAAACAAAACCAGCCTGATGACCTACACGGGGCGCTCCTTTCTCCCCGACCACCTGTTGCCAAACCGGGATATCGACTGGCATTCCGCTTTTTCCCAACAGCGTGGCGATACGGTTTCGGTATTCGTCCCCATCCGGTTTCCCGTTTCCATCCGGCTGCGAAGCGAAGGTTTGCAAGACACCCGCCTCAACGATCTGATATTGCTGCGCATGACCAAACCGGGCGACAACGGCCAGTTTACGACCGAGATGCTTACCCTTATTCCCGATCAGCCGTGGCTGGAGGGCACTCCGTTTAGTGGCAACATCATTGTCGAGGATTGGTTTAGGCCCATCAGCAACTATTATTCATCACACCCGGCCAATGAAACGAAGCCCGTGCTGGCAAGCAGCCTGCCACAGCACGTGGGCGATGTGCAGGCATCGGCATCCGGGTGCACAAGTTATATGATATGCGTCGGCGAAGTGGAGATGATCAGCATGGCTCCTCAGCGCAATATCGTCATGAATACGCATCCGACACCGCAAGCCAGCAGCAATCAGTCTGGGGAGATCTGTTATACCAATAACTACTGCCCGTCAGGAGTGTCGGATGGCTTTGGGGATATTCCTTATAATCCGCCACCATTAGGAGGTGGATCAGGGGGAAATGCCGGGGGGAGTGGATCGGGGAGTGGTCACGTCAATGTTAATCTGAAGAGGTATATATTATCACCGGAAATCCGGGATAAATACAAGAAATTTGCAGCCCTGGTCGATGGTATCGAGGATTTTCTGAGAGCCAATCCGGAAGTATTAGATGCCCTGGCGGAGTTCACCGGGTTTAGCAAAGAGAAAATTCTAGAAATAGCTAGGGATGGATATGGTCCAGAAATTAAACTAGACAATGATCCAAGAAATGCGTTATTTAACGGAATATATTTACGTAGTGGAGAGCCAAACACAATATACATTAATGAAAATAACGTCAGAACTTGGGAAGGACATCAGTCACGGCTGCTACCTCCACAACACCAATACGATGGATTGGCGTTCAGTATTATGGTGACGATTTTACATGAGACCGTACACTATGGTCGCTTTCACAACGGATTGCCAGATCCACGCGGTCATCCAGACCAAGGCACTGCGTTTGAGAAGGCGGCATTCAAATTTGAAATTGATTATCAATATAATCAGCCCGTTCAGTATAGGTTGTACTACAAGTGGGCTCCTTAGGCATTAAGTAATAAATCCATACAGGCATGTAAACCGCTGACTGGCAACATCCTGCCAAATTATTTATAGATGAAACCTATTTTCAGATTTCTCGTACTGTTTGTACTCTCTTTTGGGTACTATTCATGCGCGGACACCTCACGGAATAATAGCAATGGCGAAAATGAATCGGGCTTCAGTTCCGTAGACACCACGGCCATTATGGAAGCCATTTTTCAATACGATGACTTTTCGGAGTACGACAGGGAAAATGGATACTCCTCCCTGTCACAGATGATTTCAGAATATCCGCTCGACACCGTTTTGCTAATCAAAAACGACTTTCTGTCCACGGATAAAATCCCTGTACCGACCGGAAAAATATTGAAAGTCATCGATATTCCAAAGGGGTATGCCGACAATGGCTATATACCGATATACGTGGATTTACACATAGGAGGCTTTGAAACGCGAAGAGATACCGCTTCCTGCCGAATAAATATGGCGGTGTTTACCAGTCTCTTTGATTATGAACTAAAAAAAATAGACGGTTCTTGGCAAGTTACATACTTTAATTTAGGACGGTTCTAACACGAGGTCGATTAAGACCGGATGTTATGGAAAATCACCTGTATATTCATGCATATTTGGCGAAACACAATCTCGATGTGGCTCTTCACCATGGGGAGATGTACTTGAAATATAGGACAACAATATCAAATGCACTAATTCAGATGTATGGAACACATGAACAAGTTGCCCACGATTTAGCCTTTGCAGGGTTAACCCTTGAGGAAAGCAAACAACCTGGCTACGCTTGGTGGGATTGGCATATGAGCAGTGTTTCTCCGAGTATAAGTAGCAGGATTTTGAACACATTATTTAATCATCAAGATGCAACACAAGGCACCCCCCTCTGTAATCCTTAAACAACTTATATGCATCGCATTGTTATCCGTTGGATGCATCAACGCAGGTTATAGTCAACAAGTGGTTGTCCATGATAGCGACACGGTGTCCAAAACCTTAAAGGACTCTATTTTAAGTGAGATAAATGCAATATTTATGCAATCAGGCGATGTCAACTTTCTCTATGAGACGCCGCAACATTTCATTTTCAGCATTAAATTCGATTTGGACGCTGAAGGCATGATCACGAATATTTCCCCTAGCCAGAATATGGACAACGTGTTTGAAAGTAAGATCGAAGGGCTTAAGCAAAAAATCAAAAACGACCTGTTTGTAAAAATGGGATATCGAGATATCGCTGTTGTTGTGCCTGTCTTCTTATTTACCACGGCAAAACCAGACTATCACTTTTCGCTCACCAATATTAATACCATGTGGACGTACGGTAACCATGAAACAATGGAGGGGCCAGTGATCATCTTTCCTCCGATTTATGACGCCTTATCCACAAGCCATGTAACCTTGAAAATCGAGGAAAAAGACCTGACCGACCCACGTATTAAAAGGGATTTGCCTCCGATCAAAAATTAAAAATGCCCTTTCAGGAAAATGCGACCTACAAAAGATGACAAAAATTGTAAATGACGCCTAATTCATTTCGAGGTTTTTGATCTTGATTCGACAGTAAAAACCATGCTAGCCGAGGAGTTGAAGTAGAATCTTTGGCGGCATTGCCCGGCCGAAAAAGGCTGAAAGCCTTTCATACCCCCCAACCCAATGGCAACGCCTTGGGTGCAAACACCCCAGCCAATACGCCCTGCGGGGGCGGCATATAATGCCATCCCCCAATTTCCCAACACCCCATCTGCATCTCCGTACAAATCCGTACCTTTACGCCTCCAACGGAGAATAGCAAAACCAAGGAGTAAGAATTTGGATTATTTAGCAGGATTAAACCCCTCCCAACGTGCGGCGGTAGCACAGACCGAAGGCCCGGTGATGATTGTGGCGGGTGCCGGTTCGGGCAAAACCCGGGTCATTACTTATCGGGTGGCCCATTTGATTCGCAGCGGTGTAGACCCGTTCAACATCCTCGTGCTCACCTTTACCAACAAGGCGGCACGCGAGATGCGCGAGCGCATCATGGGCGTCGTGGGCCCCGAGGCAAAAAATATCTGGATGGGCACGTTCCACTCGGTATTCGCCAAGATACTGCGCGTGGAGGCCGAGCACATCGGATACCCGCGCAACTTTACCATCTACGATACCGACGACAGCAAGAGCCTCGTGCGCAGCATCCTCAAGGAGATGCAACTGGATGATAAACTGTACAACGCCAACTTCGTGTACAACCGCATTTCCTCGGCCAAAAACAACCTCATATCGGCTGCCGAATACAACAAGAACGAGCAGATACAGGCCGAGGATTTCTCGAGCGGCCGGGGTCAGCTGGGGCAGATTTACCTCACCTACGTACAGCGCTGCTTCAAAGCCGGCGCCATGGATTTTGATGACTTGCTCTTCCAGACCAACGTCCTGCTGCGCGATTTTCCCGAGATACTGCACAAATACCAGCACAAGTTCAAGTACCTGATGGTGGATGAGTACCAGGATACGAACTTCTCCCAGTACCTCATCGTCAAGAAGCTGGCCGCCATCAACGAGAACATCTGCGTGGTGGGCGACGACGCGCAGAGTATCTACGCCTTCCGGGGTGCCAATATCCAGAATATCCTCAATTTTGAGAAGGACTACCCCGACCTGCACGTATTCAAACTCGAACAAAACTACCGCTCCACGCAGAACATCGTCCGCGTAGCCAACAGCATCATTGCCAACAACAAAAACCAGTTGGAAAAACGCGTGTTCTCCGACAACGAGGACGGCGACAAAATCAAGATATACCGGGCTTTCAGCGACAACGAGGAAGGGAAAATCGTGGCAGAAGCCATCGCGCAGGATCGCGCCCTCAACGGGCTTTCCTATGGTGATTTCGCCATCCTGTACCGCACCAATGCCCAGTCGCGCGCCATGGAGGAAGCCCTGCGCAAGCTGGGCATCCCGTATAAGATATACGGGGGCACCTCCTTCTACCAACGCAAGGAAATCAAGGACTTGATTGCCTATTTCCGGCTCACGTTCAACCCGAATGACGAAGAGGCCATCAAGCGCGTGATCAACTACCCACGGCGGGGAATAGGCGACACCTCGCTGGAGCGCATCATCATCGCGGCCGACCAGCACCAGAAAACGTTGTGGGAGGTGATCAGCCAACCTGCCACCTACCTCGATGGACGCAGCGCCGGCTCCGTAGGCAATTTTGCCACCATGATCCAGAGTTTCCAGGTCGTCGCCAAGAACCACGACGCCTTCGAGGCGGCCATGCACATCGCCCAACACTCGGGCATACTCCGCGAGCTGTACAACGACAAGTCGGTGGAAGGCGTCAGTCGCCACGAGAACATCCAGGAATTGCTCAACGGCATCAAGGAATTCAGTGAGCGCGAAGACATCGAGGAGAAATCATTGGATATCTTCATGCAGGATATCGCCCTGCTCACCAACGACGACAACGACAAGACGCCGGACGCCGACACCGTGTCGCTCATGACTATCCACTCCTCCAAAGGGCTGGAGTTCAGCCAGGTGTTTATCGTCGGCATGGAGGAAAACCTCTTCCCCTCGCAATTATCCCTCAATTCGCGCAGCGACTTGGAGGAGGAGCGCCGGCTGTTTTACGTAGCGGTCACCCGCGCCGAAAAGAAGCTGACACTGACCTACGCTACCTCACGCTATCGCTGGGGCACGCTCAACAACTGTGAACCAAGCCGTTTCCTCGACGAGATCGATGCCGCATACCTGGATATCGACTTCCAGCCCAAGGCTACCCCACCAGCGGGAAAGTCATTCGAGCGCGAACGCGTCAACTGGCAACAACGCGATGTTTTCACGTCGCCCAAACCCAAAACCACGCCACGCACGACCGCCATCTTGCCCAAAGCGCACACGCCCACACCAGGCTTTACCCCCTCGGACACTTCCACCCTGCAAGTCGGCATGGAAGTTGAGCACGAACGGTTTGGGTTTGGGAAAGTCATCAACATGGAAGGCAGCAAAGGCGACGTCAAAGCCACGGTGTTTTTCAGGGAATCCGGCCAGAAGCAGCTGCTGCTCAAGTTTGCAAAATTGCGGATTGTCAACTAAAAATGACGCATAACATACAGGCAATGACGCTGATAAAGCGTATCTTTGCACTTCCCGTTTTTTACGGCTCAGCGTTGAGCCTTAACGGCTGATAATAAGACACTATGGATTTTGATTATAACAGTACGCGCCCGAAGCTGATCTTAGCGGAATATGGGCGAAACGTCCAGAATATGGTAGACCATATCTGCACGTTGCCCACAAAGGAAGAACGCAACAGGCTTGCGCAGATCGTTATCGAAATGATGGGTTTCCTAAACCCGCACCTGCGCGACGTATCCGATTTCAAGCATAAGCTGTGGGATCACTTGCACATCATCTCGGATTTCAAGATCGATGTGGACTCCCCATACCCGATACCAGATCCGAACACCATACATCCCAAACCGGACACATTGGAGTATCCGCAACACCGCATCAGGTACAAGCACTACGGCCATACCGTCGAAGATATGATTGCCCGTGCGCGCCAAATGCCTCCAAGCGAGAAACGCCAGCAGATGACCGAAGCGATCGCCAATTTCATGAAGATGGCCTACGTCACATGGAACAAGGATTCGGTTGCTGACGAATCGATTATCGCTGACCTTACCGAACTGTCAAACGGCGAGCTGGTGCTCGAACCGGGATTCGTGCTGACAAAGCTGGATTTCAAAACACCTCCTCCAGGAAGCCGGACGAAAGGCGGCGCGCCCCAACATCAGCAAGGATCCCACAACGGCAAAGGCAAGAAAATACAGAAAAAAAGGATCATTGGCGGCGGCAAGCGAGGCCCGCAATAAGCTTCGAACGCAATGGCCATCCGCTTCCTTAGGCTTGCCGATGCCTGCATAAAAAATAGAACGATACCGTACCTACAACGATGAATGCTTTTGAGATACATGGTGGAATTCCACTGAAAGGAGAGATTATTCCTCAAGGCGCTAAAAACGAAGCGCTTCAAATCCTTTCTGCCGTGTTATTGACGGAGGAAGAAATCGTTATCAGCAACATTCCTGACATTAAGGATGTCAACAAGCTGATTGAGCTGTTAGGCGCGCTGGGTGTCGAAATCAACCGCCTGACCAAAGACAGCTACAGTTTCCGCGCTAAGGACATCAACATCGACTACTTCCAGTCGGAGGAGTTCAAGACCAAGGGAGGCGGCCTGCGTGGCTCGATCATGATTGTCGGCCCCCTGCTTGCGCGGTTTGGAAAAGCGGCTATCCCGAAACCCGGCGGCGACAAAATCGGACGCCGGCGGCTGGACACGCATTTCCTCGGTTTTCAAAAGCTAGGCGCCACATTTGAATATGACGCGGACTCCCATTTCTTCCAAGTGGACGCTACGCGGCTACGCGGCACGTACCTGCTGCTGGAGGAAGCGTCGGTCACGGGTACGGCCAACGTCGTGATGGCGGCCGTATTGGCCGAAGGCACAACCACCATTTACAACGCCGCCTGCGAACCCTATCTGCAGCAGCTCTGCAAAATGCTCAACCGCATGGGGGCCAAGGTATCAGGCATCGGGTCCAACTTGCTGACGATCGAAGGCGTGGACCGCCTCGGTGGTACTACCCACCGCATGCTGCCGGATATGATCGAGATCGGCTCGTTTATTGGCTTGGCGGCGATGACCGAATCCGAGATCACGATTAAGGACGTGCACTACGAAGAGTTGGGCATGATTCCCGCCGTCTTTTCGCGCCTGGGAATACAAATAGAGCGGCGCGGCGACGATATTTATATCCCCGCACAGCAGTCGTACGAAGTCGAAACCTTTATTGACGGGTCTATTCTCACGGTGGCGGATGCACCCTGGCCCGGTTTCACGCCCGACCTGCTGAGCATCGTGCTGGTCGTGGCCACGCAAGCCAAAGGCAACGTGCTGATTCACCAGAAAATGTTCGAAAGCCGGCTCTTCTTCGTCGATAAGCTGATCGACATGGGCGCACAGATTATTCTTTGCGATCCGCACCGGGCCACGGTGATCGGGCTGGACAAGGCCGTTAAATTGCGCGGCATACAAATGACCTCGCCCGACATCCGCGCCGGCGTGTCCCTGCTCATTGCCGCATTGTCCGCGCAAGGCAAGTCGACCATTTACAATATCGAGCAAATCGAACGCGGCTATCAGGATATCGAAGCCCGGCTGACAGCTTTGGGTGCCCGCATTAAGCGGGTAGACGCTAGCCCTGCGCACTAATTCACAAAAGGAAACGGACATACGAACCGATGACTAGTATACACAACGCGGCACAAAACGCAACACACACCCCTAATACATGTTTAACCTTACATCATTAATTAATCAAATTAACATCATGAAAAAAGCAACATTATTCCTTATCTCAGGAGCATTTGTTTTAACTTCCTGCGTAGGCAATCCGGAAGGCCAGCGAGCCGAAACAACCGACAGTGTAGCGGAAGTAGCGGCAACAGGCACGGAGCTCACGGTCGATCCGTCAGCATCGACCATTAAGTGGCTCGGAAAGAAAGTCACTGGCGAACACTTTGGTGAGGTGCACATCTCTTCGGGTACGCTTTTGGTAGACGGAGGCAAACTGACTGGCGGTAACTTCGTCGTCGACGTGAACACCATCGACGTCCAGGACATGGAAGGCGAATACAAAGATAAGCTGGATGGCCACCTGCGCTCCGAAGATTTCTTTGATGTCGCCAACCACCCCGAAGCGACGTTCGTCATCACGAGTGTTACTGACGGGGCCAGCGACAACGTTGTCGTCGTATCAGGCAACCTGACGATGCGTGGCGTTAGCAAAAACATCACGTTTGATGCGAATATTACGGAAATCACCGAAACATCCGTTCGTGCCAATGCCGATTTCAACATCGCACGCGATGATTGGGGCGTGAGCTACGCCGGACAAGCTGACGACTTGATCAGCAAAGAGTTCAACGTGAAAATTGACCTCGTAGCTGGCAACTAAGCAGAAGCAAGCCATAAAAAAGCCCGGTAGAAGTACATCTGCCGGGCTTTCTTTATGATGAATGTGTGCATGCGGTACTACCCCGCAATGGTATTGATAATATCGTATTGGGTGATGATGGCGATGCGGCCATATTCGTCCTCCACCAGTACGGCCTGATTGTCCTTATTGATCAGCGCAGAGATCTTGTCGATGGAGGTGCGCAGGTCGACGAAGGGAAACGGAGCGGTACAGATCTCCATCACGGTGCCCGACTTCAGCGCAGGCCTGTCCAGTAGTGCTTCCAGGATATCTGACTCGGTCACCTTCCCAATGACCATCCCTTGCTGTGTCACGGGTACCTGGGAAATGTTCATGGATTTCATCATGTTAAAGGTTTCCAGGACGGTTTGTTCGGCGTCGACCGTGACAATGGCAATATCCCCGCGGGCACGCAGGATGCGCTGTGCGGTCAGCTTTTCATCCTCAAGAAAACCACGCTCCCGCAACCAGTCCTCGTTAAACATCTTGCCCATATACCGCGAACCATGGTCGTGCTGGATAACCACCACAAGGTCGTCCGCTTGCAGGCGGCCCTGGAGCTGGAGTAGTCCGGCGATATTGGCACCGGTCGAATTTCCGGCGAATATCCCTTCCTTGCGGGCAATCTCCCGCGTCATCAGGGCTGCATCCTTATCCGTTACCTTTTCGAATAGGTCGATCACGCTGAAATCTACGTTCTCGGGCAAAAAGTCCTCACCGATCCCCTCGGTGATATACGGGTAAATCTCGTTTTTGTCGAATATACCCGTCTCCTTATACTTCTTAAACACCGAACCGTACGTATCGACCCCCCACACCTGGATGTTCGGATTCTTCTCCTTCAGGTAGCGTCCCACGCCACTCGCCGTGCCGCCCGTACCTACCCCGACCACCAAATGCGTGACTTTGCCCTCGGTCTGTTCCCAAATTTCCGGTCCGGTTTGTTCGTAATGCGCTTGCGTGTTCGACAGGTTGTCGTATTGGTTGGCTTTCCACGAGTTCGGCGTTTCCTTTACCAAACGGCTCGATACGGAATAATACGAACGCGGATCCTCCGGATCCACGTTGGTGGGGCAGACGATTACCTCGGCGCCAAACGCGCGCAAAGCATCGATCTTTTCCTTGGACTGCTTGTCTGTCGTGGTAAAAATACAGCGATACCCTTTGACGACCGCCGCAATGGCTAATCCCATTCCCGTATTGCCCGATGTGCCTTCAATGATCGTACCGCCCGGCTTCAATGCGCCGGATGCTTCCGCATCTTCGATCATCTTCAGCGCCATCCGGTCTTTGATGGAATTTCCCGGGTTGGTTGTTTCCACTTTCATCAGGACAGTGGCACTGACGTCTTTGGTAATGTTGTTGAGTTTGACCAGCGGCGTATGGCCGATGGTTTCCAGTATGTTGTTATACCACATATGTTATTCGGTTGGTATCAGTCGCCGCCTTCCACGCTCACCAGCCAATCCGTTGCTAGGGAACGTGAATGCCAAAAGTAATATACGTTGAGCGCCCACCCACGCCGATAGGCAGATTTTCGGACACCGTAGCGCAGCCCCTTAGCTAAAACTTCAAATGCTTGACCGTTTGCCCATTATTAATAAGCTGGCGGAGCGATTCGATGCCAATACGGAGGTGCGTCTCGACAAAGTCGGCTGTGACGCTTGAGTCGCTTTCGACGGTCTTCACCCCTTCGGGGATCATGGGTTGGTCCGACACGAGGAGTAAGGCCCCTGTCGGGATCTTGTTGGCGAACCCGACCGAAAAAATAGTGGCCGTTTCCATGTCTACCAGCATCGCCCGAATGGTCTTCAGGTATTTCTTAAAATCCTTATCGTGCTCCCATACGCGACGGTTGGTGGTGTAAACCGTGCCGGTCCAATAATCGAGGGACATGTCGCGGATAGTGGTGGAAATCGCCTTCTGCAACGCAAAAGCCGGCAGCGCCGGCACTTCGGACGGGAAATAATCGTTCGAGGTTCCTTCGCCGCGTATGGCGGCGATGGGCAGCACGAAGTCGCCGATCTTGTTCTTGCGTTTCAGCCCGCCGGCTTTACCGAGAAAGAGGACCGCTTTGGGGGATATCGCCGACAACAAATCCATAATCGTTGCCGCCATTGGGCTTCCCATACCGAAGTTGATGATGGTGATTCCTTCCGCTGTGACGCTCTGCATGGGTTTGTCCAGCCCCATGATCGGTGCATTGTCGTGCATTTCCGAAAACAGGGTTAGGTAGTTTGAAAAATTCGTCAGGAGAATATATTCCCCAAACTCCTTCAGCGGTCGTGCCGTATAGCGGGGCAACCAGTTGTTGACAATATCCTCCTTCGTTTTGAGCCCCGGCTTGATTGGGCTTTGCACGGGTTTAACTTCTTTCTTCTTCATGCTGCGTATGGCTATGGGTTCGTAAAAAAATCCCCCGCTTGATGTGGCGAGGGAGTTTCGTTAGGCGGCCCTGAGCTTCTTCAGGTCCGACTTCGCTAGCTTCTGCTTGGCGTAGTCGACCGTGATAACCAATTCTTCTTGTGCGTCATCCGCCACCGTTGACGGCAGCTCAAACATCGCGTCGAGCATGATGGCCTCGCAGATGGACCGCAGTCCGCGCGCGCCTAGCTTATACTCGTTGGCTTTGTCCACGATGAACTCAAACACCTCCTCGTCAAACTTGAGGTCGACACCCTCGTACTCAAACAGCTTTTCGTATTGCTTAACGAGGGCATTTTTCGGCTCGGTCAGGATACTAAGCAAGGTTCCCTTATCGAGTGGATTGAGGTGCGTAAGCACGGGCAACCGGCCGATGAGCTCAGGAATCAGCCCAAAATTCTTCAGGTCCTGAGGTGTAATGTATTTATACAGGTTACTGACGTCAATATCCTCTTCGTCGCTGTTCATTTTGTACCCGACGGTTTGCGTACGCAGGCGCTTGGCGATATTCTTCTGGATGCCGTCAAAGGCGCCACCGCAGATAAAGAGGATGTTGTTCGTGTCCACCGCAATCATCTTCTGGTCGGGATGCTTGCGCCCGCCCTGAGGCGGTACATTGACGATGGTGCCTTCCAGAATCTTCAGGAGAGCCTGCTGTACACCTTCGCCCGACACGTCGCGCGTGATGGAGGGGTTGTCGCTTTTGCGGGCGATCTTGTCAATCTCGTCGATGTAGATGATGCCCCGTTCTGCCGCGGCTACGTCGTAATCGGCCGCTTGCAGCAATCGCGTGAGGATGCTTTCCACGTCTTCGCCCACGTAGCCTGCCTCCGTCAGCACGGTAGCATCGCAAATGGAGAACGGTACGTTCAGGATTTTGGCAATGGTTTTGGCCAATAAGGTTTTGCCTGTGCCCGTCTCCCCGACCATGACGATATTCGATTTTTCGATCTCGACTTCGTCCTTCTCGACCTTCTGGTTCAACCGCTTATAATGATTGTACACAGCCACGGCCATGACTTTCTTGGCGTCATCCTGCCCAATCACATATTCGTCCAGGTGCTGCTTGATTTCGACCGGTTTAATGAGCTTAAGCGCGGTTTGCAACACCTTGCTCTTGCGGAGGTTCATCTCTTCCGTCAAGATCTCCCCAGCCTGCGTAATACAGCGGTCGCATATATGCGCGCCATCGCCGGCAATCAGCATCATGGCGTCTTGCTTGCGTATACCGCAAAACGAACAGGTGATATCTTTATTGGTCTTCGGCATGCTATTTTGATTTTGTCGAGGTCAGCACTTCGTCCACCATCCCGTGTTCCTTCGCTTCGGACGAAGTCATCCAGTAATCGCGGTCGGACGACTTCTCTACCCAATCGTAGCTCTTGCCGGAGTGGAGTGCAATGATCTCGTACAGTTCCTTTTTAAGCTTAAGCATTTCGCGCAGGTTGATCTCCATGTCGGAGGCTACCCCTTGCGCACCGCCCGAAGGCTGGTGAATCATGACCCGCGAATGGCGCAGCGCGGCGCGCTTGCCTTTGGCACCGGCACACAGCAGAACCGCGCCCATCGATGCCGCCATGCCCGTACAGATCGTGGCGACGTCTGGCGTGATGTACTGCATCGTGTCGTAGATCCCCAATCCGGCGTAGACGCTGCCGCCCGGCGAATTGATGTAAATCTGGATGTCGCGGTGTGCATCGGCCGACTGCAAAAACAGCAGCTGTGCCTGAATGATGTTGGCCACTTGGTCGGTGACGGCATCACCCATGAAGATGATACGGTCCATCATCAACCGGGAGAAAACGTCCATCTGCGCCACGTTGAGCTGCCGCTCTTCGATGATGTACGGGGTGAGCCCCACGGGCGACTTTTGCTGTACGCGCGAGATAAACCCGTCAACGTGCTGGCTGCCGATACGGTGGTGCTTTATCGCATATTTTCTAAATTCGTTTTTATCTATTTTTGAACTCATTTGCTGGTAATTTTTACTAAGTTAGCGTATTCTGTCGAAAAATTAAAAAGAAGTGCTCAAACAGCATCAAACATCAAGCCACCGTATGGGCGCAGCGCAAATACCCGCCAGCCTGCCATATTATCCGAAACTCGCGCTGACATCCTGTCGGAATGCCGCGGGTTCACGCGTGCAACTTTAGCGCGTATACACGGGCAACTCAGGCAGAAACCGGAACGTGCGGGTCTCGAAATCCACTTCGCAATAATAATGGTCCAGCCCATTGCTCACGAGCAACAAGGGTATGCGGTGCACGATGTTATAATTGGCAATCTGATCAAAAGCAGCCTGCGAAATCTTGACGGAAGGCGCTTTGAATTCGGCCATCAGAATCTTGTGGCCCGATGGATCAAACACCACGAGATCACTCCGCTTGTTAAGCTCATGCAAGCGCAAGCCCCCTTCAAGCGAAATGAGCGATTTGGGGTACTTCATCGCGTCGGTGAGGTGATGCACCCAATGTTGCCGCACCCACTCCTCGGGCGTCAGCACCAGCTGCTTCTTGCGCAAGGCATCGAAGATATACAGTTTGCCCCCTTTGTTAACGATCTTGGCGTCAAATGGAGGCAAATTGAGCGGTGTGGGGACAAACATGTTGCAAAAATAATCTTTATCTTGGTCGACTAAAATCAGAAAGCGCAATTCCCCATAATGGACAGCAATAAAGCCATAGCGAATATTAAAGCGGGCAAACCGAGCCCGATATACCTCCTGCACGGCGAAGAGCCGTACTATATCGATGTGATCAGCGACTACATCGAGCACCACATCCTGAACGAAGCCCAACGTGGCTTCGACCAAACCGTCCTTTACGGCAAAGACACCGATTTTGCGACGATCATCAATACGGCCAAGCGGTACCCGATGATGAGCGATTACCAAGTCGTCATCGTCAAGGAAGCCCAACATCTGCAATGGAAGGACGACGAGCTTTTTCAGCGGTACGCGGAGCAGCCCACGCCGACCACGATACTTGTATTGGCCTACAAATTCAGCAAGTTCGACAAGCGCAAGAAGCTCTACAAGCTGATCGACAAGGTGGGTACGGCCATCGAGTCGACCAAGGTCTACGACAACAAGATTGCCGCATGGGTGACGGCATATCTGGATAACAAGGGCTGGAAAATCCATCCGCAGGCCGCAGCCCTGATTGGCGAATACCTCGGCAACAACTTGTCAAAGGTGGCCAACGAACTCGAAAAGCTCATCCTCAATGTACCCAAAGCGCAGCAAATTTCCGTCAAGAATGTGTCGGACAATATCGGCATTAGCAAAGATTTCAACTCCTTTGAGCTGACGGCCGCCCTGGCCACCCGAAACTTGGTGAAATCCCTGCAAATCGCGGACTACTTCGGTGCCAATCCGAAAAACAACCCCGCACCGCTGGTGTTTGCTGCCCTCAATAACTATTTCACCAAACTACTGAAATATCATTACTTGCCCGACAAAACGTCCGATCGGGCGGCAAAAGCACTCGGCGTGAATCCGTATTTTATGCGCGATTATGAAACCGCCGCGCGCACCTACAACAAATGGAAAACCGTGCAGGTGATTAGCCACCTGCGGACGTATGACCTGAAGTCAAAAGGCGTCAACGCTTATAACCTGGAAGCGCGTGACCTGTGGCGGGAGCTAGTCTACAAGATATTGAGCACGTAACTTAAAAAAACAAGTGTTAAGACCTGATATGCGAGCAAGAAAACACACCTCACTGCTATATGGTATACTGACTGCGATGCTGTGCGCAGGACTTCTGCCGAATGTGCACGCCCAAAGCCGCACGTACACGGTTATTCAGGCTGGTGGTATACTGGGAATGGCGACGACGAGCGCCCACAGCCCCATGCACGGATACCAAGTCCAGCTATCGTTTGGCCGCAATTTTCAGGACCGCGTGTATGCCGGCCTCGGACTGAGCCAAGACATCTACCGCGGCACGTCCGAGCTTGCCGACGGCAGGCGGTCTACCCGGCGCATTAACACCCTCCCGATATTTGCCGAAATACGCGTGCCGCTAACCAACATCGGCATGCTGGGGTCACTGGGCACACTGGCCAGCGCAGGCTATGCACCGCCAATGGGCGCCGAATACTTTGGTGGTTTTACGGGCAAGGCAGGCCTCTCCTACGGCCACATGCTGGCCGACCGGTCAGATCTGCTGTTCTCCGTCGGTTATGGATTCCAGCAGTTTGATTCCCGCTTTTCGCTAGCGCCCTTCAGCCAGCACAATGCGTTTATCAGTATTGGCCTTTTTGTACGGTAGTGCTACGTGCAGTTTTCGAAAAAAGTGTCGGAAATACGGTTCACGCCGAAGTTACCCGGCATGTACCCATCGCTACGCGCAAAAGGAGTTAGGCGTACATCGCGGCGCGCTGTTCCTTCACGGCCTCGCTGCTGATGTAGTCGTCATAGCTCATCAGCTTGTCGATCATGCCAGACGGCGTCAGCTCGATAATGCGGTTCGCAACGGTTTGCGTCAACTCATGGTCGCGCGATGTAAACAGGATCGCTCCTTTGAACTCCTTCATGCCGTTGTTCAACGCCGTGATCGATTCCAAGTCCAGGTGGTTGGTCGGCTCGTCGAAGAGCAACATGTTTGCCTGCTGAAGCATCATCCGCGAAAACATACACCGCATTTTCTCGCCTCCGGACAGTACGGAGCATTTTTTCAACACTTCCTCGCCCGAGAACAACATCTTGCCGAGAAAACCACGAACAAATTGCTCGTCTTTGTCGGTTTCCGAATATTCGCGCAGCCAGTCGATCAGGTTCTCGCTCTTGCCGTCAAAATATGCGCTGTTATCCATCGGGATATCAGCAATGCTGATGGTGACCCCCCATTTAAACGAACCTTCGTAATCCGTGTCGCGCCCGGTCAGGACATCGTAAAAAGCGGTGGTCGCTAAACTATTTTGGGACAGCACGGCAATTTTATCGCCTTTGTTGACCATCAGATCCACTTGGCGAAAGAGGACATCGTCCCCCATCTTCTTGCCCAGGTTTTCGATTTGCAATATTTGGTCGCCAGGCTCGCGCTCCATGTTGTTGAACATGATCGCCGGATACTTGCGGTTAGACGGCTTAATCTCGTCCAAGTTGATCTTGTCCAGCGCCTTCTTCCGGCTGGTCGCCTGCTTGGACTTGGACGCATTGGCGCTGAAACGGCGGATAAATTCCTGCAATTCCTTCACCTTATCCTCCATCTTCTTGTTTTGCTCGGTCCGCTGCTTCAGCGCCAGCTGGCTTGATTCGTACCAGAAGGTGTAGTTACCCGTGTAGATGGTCATCTTGCCAAAGTCGATGTCGACCACGTGGGTACACACGGCATCTAGGAAGTGTCTATCGTGGGACACGACCAATACCGTGGCTTCGTAGCCGGCCAGAAAATCCTCCAGCCAAGCGATCGTCTCGATGTCCAAGTCGTTGGTCGGTTCGTCCAGCAGCAGGATGTCGGGGTTGCCGAAGAGTGCCTGTGCCAATAGCACGCGTACTTTTTGGTTTCCGTCCAGCTCTTTCACGTATTTATCGTGCAGGTTTTCGGGGATGCCCAGGTTGCTCAGGAGCGAGGCTGCGTCACTCTCCGCATTCCATCCGTCCATCTCTGCAAACCGGCTTTCCAGTTCGCCAGCGCGTTCGCCATCGGCATCCGAAAAATCTTCTTTCAGGTAGATCGCATCTTTCTCCTTCATGATATCATGGAGCTCTTTGTGCCCCATCATCACCGTTTCCAACACGGAAAACTCGTCGAATGCGTAGTGATCTTGGCTAAGTACGGCCATACGCTCGCCGGGCGTGAAAGAGACCGATCCGGTAGTTTGGTCAACATCCCCGGAGATAATCTTCAGGAAAGTCGACTTGCCAGCGCCGTTGGCACCGATGATGCCGTAGCAGTTGCCGGAGGTGAATTTCAGGTTGACGTCCTCAAACAGGACGCGCTTGCCGAAACGAAGCGATAGGTTCGATACATTAATCATGGGCGCAAAGGTACGGTTTTGGGCTGACATGCGAAAGCTTTGGCGACGTGTCAAAACGTGTAAACCTACCCGAAAGACAGACGAATCGCCGCTGGCGCGCGTCTCTTGACTCATGACCGTTCCTATTCCTTCCTGAGCCACACCCAGTCCCCAACCCTGGAAGATCCCAGACTCGGAAGCCCCCACAAAACCTTAAATGATGTTAATTTTTTCGCCGAATGCGAACTTAAATGTAGTTTTACGACAGTGAAACAGTCCGTGCATCTAACCCTATTGTGGCTTTTGGCCTTGAGCGTGCAGCCTGCCGCCGCGCAGGAGGCCATTCAGGGACTCATATTCGACAAAAACACCAAGCAGCGTGTTTCACGGGTATTTGTCTATAACCCGGCCAACGATGAAGGCGGCTACAATAATACGCGCGGCGAGTTTGAAATCCTCGCCAAACCTGGCGACATCCTCATCGCCGCGGCCAACGGATATTATGCCGATACCTTGCGGGTAGCTGACAGCAAAGTCGTGGTATTCCAGCTGCAACGCTCGACCATCCTGATCGATGAGGTGTCCGTCGTTGCCCGGCGGTCGCCCGAGGAACGCTTGCGCGAGAACCAACGGGAGTACAGCACGGCTTACTCCCGAGGCACGCCAGGCTCGATTTTTTCGGTGGCACCTACGGGAGCCGGCGTTAGTATCGACGCCCTGTACAAGCTGATCAGCCGGGAGGGGCGCAACGCGCGGCGTCTGCAGGAGATTATCGAAGAGGATTATCGCGAGTCGGTTATTGACTACCGGTTCACGCCGGAACTGGTTAGCCGCTCGACCGGCCTTACCGGCGAGGCATTACGGGATTTCATGCGGCAGTACCGCCCGTCCTACTTCTTCGTGTTGAGTGCCAATGATTACAACATGGTGTTCTACATTCGGTCCAGTTACGCGCAATACCGCCAGCGCCCGACATTGCGCAGGCTGCCACCGTTGCCCAAACTCGAGGAAATAACCGAAGAACCGTAACTATTTTTAGGGATAGTGCGTTAACGGCAGTATATTTGCACGATTCACACCAACAATGGTTTAAATTTAGGTTTACGTCATGAGCATTTCCCGTTACCTTTACCTTACACTGACCTTATTGCTGAGTAGCCTATTGGCCAGCGCCCAGCTATACGACTTAAACGAGCTGCGGGTCAAGCCCGACTCCAATATCCTGCAGGTGGATCTTCCTGCGCTGACGGTAGACCCCATTGACCTGTCCGCATCCGCCCTTGACATGCGCATTATCTATTGGAAACACTGGACTTCCTTGGGCATCAATACCAACCAAGCGTCATTTAGCGACAATTGGGCGGCAGGGGGTGTCAACTCGGTATCCGTTCGGGGCAACATTAACCACAAATCCGAATACCTGCGCAATAACGTGCGTTTCGTTACGGACCTCGCGCTCGAATACGGGAAAGCCAAAAACAAAGACCAATTGCCGCGCAAGAACAATGACCGCATCTTCTGGGACAACAGCTTCTCGCTCGGTATCTCCAAATCGTGGTCCCTGTTTACGTCGCTGCGCTTCGAAAGCCAGTTCGATTTAGGACACAGTTACGGCAGGACGGCCGATGGTCGGGACACCATTACGGGTATCATATCCAACTTTATGGCGCCTGCCCGTATCACCGAGTCGTTCGGTATACAGTACATTCCGGACAAGACCTTCTCCCTGCGCTTCGGTACGGGCACCGCCCGGCAGACGCTCGTCTTGGACGAACGCATTGACCCCGCCCGCTACGACATTGAGGAGGGCAAACGCGTGAAGAACGACCTCGCTTTCGAACTCGTGGCCAACCTGGACCGCAACTTGTCCAGCAACCTCAACCTCAAAAGCCGGTACATGCTCTTTGCGAACTATAAGAAACTAGATAACCCGAGCCACAACTTAGAGGCTACGCTGACTGCCAACGTGGCGCGCTTTGTCAACGTGACGCTCAGTGGGCGTATGCTCTATGACAGCGATTATATTGCCGAAGGTAAAACGCGTTCGGAGGTGCAATACAGCCAAGGGCTAGCCGTAGGCTTGGTGTACCGTATCCCATAAACGGCTTAGGCCAGAAAGGTTGACTGTGAAACGTATCAGTAGTGTGGGTTGGATCGTGATGTGGGGCATGGTGTTTCTCACCGCCTGCTCGACCAACCGGTACGCGGCCACCAACAAAATATACACCCGGCAAGTAAAGGAAGCGGCCCAAACGATTCAGCAGCCTTTGCCGGCGCCTGAAACACCACCCGCGCCCAAAGAACTCCCCACAGCCCCCGCCGTGGTGGAAACGGTGCCCGAACCGCCGGCACCTAGCGCAGGGACGCACAATGCACTCGGCGATTCCAAAGGCGTGCGGGAGGATTTAGACTGGGTCGGTGCTATTCATTTCGACCTGCGCAAGCCCAACTACGTCATCATACACCATACGGCCCAGGAGAGCGTGGAGCAGACGATTCGTACCTTTACCCTGCCCCACGTCAAGGCTAGTTCGCACTACGTGATCAGCCGCGACGGGAAAGTCTACCAAATGCTCAACGATTACCTGCGAGGGTGGCACGCCGGCGCCAGCAAGTGGGGAAGCCTGACCGACCTGAATTCGGTTTCCCTGGGCATCGAGTTGGACAACAACGGCAAAGAGCCGTTCCCTGAAATCCAAATCAACAGCCTGCTCACCTTGCTCGATACCCTGAAAACGAATTACAATATCCCCACGGCTAACTTCCTGGGCCATGGCGACGTATCTCCGGGCCGCAAAGTAGACCCCAGTGTCCATTTTCCGTGGAAGCGGCTGGCAGCCTATGGTTTCGGGCAATGGCCAGACGAGGCACTGGTAACCCCGCCCGATAATTTTAACGCCATAGACGCCCTACGGATCATCGGGTACGACACCAGCAACTTACCTGCAGCCATCGCAGCCTTCAAGCGCCGTTATATCCAGAACGACGTTTCACCCACGCTCACCTTATACGACGAGAGCGTGCTTTACAATCTCTATTTAAAACATTAGGTAGTCTCCGATGTCGACGGTAGGACTTTGGCCTTATCCAGGCGGAATAGGCTTTGCAACAGCAATGCGAATAGCACGACGAGCACACACCCCACAAGATTGAGCCACAAGAAGGCCATCACGTCCGTCCACCAGAGCGAAATGACAATAATCTCCGTGAGGATCGCTGCGGATAATACGGCTTTCCCGCCAGCCCGCTTTACATAGAAGGCGACGACGAATATGCCCAGTATCGTGCCGTAAAACAGGGAACCCAGGATATTGACGGCTTCCAGCAAGTTGCCCAGCTTGCTCGCATACAGCGCGACGAGCACACACGCCACACCCCAAATGAGCGTAAACAGGCGCGAAGCCCCTAGGTACCGTTTGTCGGTGCCCTTCTTATGGACGAACCGCTTGTAGATATCGACCACCGTGGTGGACGAAAGGGAGTTAATCGCACTAGCCGTCGCACCCATGGAGGCCATAAACACGATGGCGACGAGCAGGCCAATCAGCCCCTTTGGGAAGTTTTCGGTTACGAATGACAGGAAGATATAGTTGTTATCGTTGGTGTCGGCATCGGCATCGTGCTGCTGCATCAGACTGACCAAATCGGCACGCACCAGCTTCGCCTGATGGTCACTGTCGCGCAACCTCACGCGCACATCGTCGATGACGGCTTGGTCGTCGGCATCCAGCGCGGCAGTCAACCGCTCTACCTGCACGCGTTTTTGGGCAAATATCGCTTCATGCTGCGCCTTCAGCGCATCCACGTCGTCGGCATATGCGCTTTGCTCGATCTTGTTCAGTTCGTACTTATTGAAAAAAATGGGCGGACTGTTGTACTGGTAAAACGCAAACACCAATATCCCGATCAGTAAAATCGAAAATTGCATGGGCACCTTAAGCAAGCCGTTCATCAGCAAGCCGATGCGGCTGTCGCGGATGGATGATCCGGTCAAGTAACGCCCGACCTGGCTCTGGTCCGTGCCGAAATACGACAGCTGGAGGAAAAAGCCCCCAATCAAGCCGCTCCAGAGCGTGTATTGGTTGTTCCAATCGAATGAAAGATCGATGGCATTGGCCTTGCCGGACTTGCCCGCGATATGCAATGCCTTGCCGAAACCGATGTCCTGCGGCAGCATGTACACCACCATGATACCCGCGGCCAGCAATCCCCCGAAAATAATGCTCATCTGCAGCAACTGCGTGTACGACACGGCCTTCGTGCCTCCATAGACGGTATATAGCACCACAATCGTCCCGATAAAGAGTGTCGTGTACGTCACGTTGATCTGCAGAATACTGGACAGGATGATGGCGGGTGCGTAGATTGTGATACCGGTGGATATTCCCCGTTGAATAAGGAACAGGAACGCCGTAAACGCACGCGTGCGCACATCAAATCGCCTTTCCAGGAACTCATAAGCCGTGAATACGCGCAAGCGGTGGAAGATCGGCACGAAGGTAATGCTCAGCACGATCATCGCCAACGGCAGGCCGAAATAGAACTGGACAAAACTCATCCCCGACGAATACGCTAAGCCCGGCGCGGACAGAAACGTAATTGCGCTCGCTTGGGTAGCCATGACCGAAAAACCAATATGGTACCAAGGGAGGGATTTGTTGCCCAGCAGGTAGCCATCGATATTCCGTATGCCCCTACTTTTGTATACGCCGTAGGCGATGATCAGCAGCAGAGTCAGGGAAAGGACTATCCAATCGACCGCGCTCATCCGAAGTAGTTAGTAAAACAATAAAATAGGGCAATCAGGACCAGCAGCCAAACGACCACTAAGCCATAGAATCGTCGCCAATTTTTGATAAATGGCGGGAGGCCTTTATCTGTCGTGCGCACGCTGGGGCAGTAAAGACTTCACGAAGAAAGCGGCGAACACCAATCCGACCACCAGGCCGACTACCAAACCCAAAACGCTATCGCGGGCGACCCAGCCTGTGAGGGCACCGAATACTGCGCCGATGACGTAAAAATAGCTTTCAAAGTTTTTGATTTCGGCAGGGTGGTCTTGTGTGTGTTTCATATCGTTCTCAATAATAATTTCACTCCCCCTCAGGGTTATGTTATCTCGTTCTAATTGGGCTTAGCCAGCAAATTTACAAATAATCTGTATGCGCCCGGCACCCCGGCGGGCAATTGCCGGAAAAAAGACAGGGATGTATAAACAAAGTTACCTTGGCCATGCTTGGCTACCAACAGCGAGCCTGATAAAGGCGATTCATTCGTGTCGTTCATCGACAGCGGCCGTTCATATCGTTTGTCTGCGTCCGCTACGAAGTACAAGCCCCGCTCCTGCACCCAGCCTTCAAAATCCGCCTGGGTAATTGCGTTGGGGTAATTGAGCACGCGACTATCCGGTTGCACCAACCGTACCGGTGCATCCTCCTCAGTAACCCGGCCGCGCGAAAGCGTCAGCGGGTAAGGCCCTAACTCATCGACGACCAAGCCACCGTTGACGTTGTACTGCACAACCAGCGTACCGCCCTGCGCGACATAATCCATCAGCATGGGCTGGAACCGGCGCATATTCGGGTTGACATTGTACAGCCTAACGCCCGTCACGATGGCGTCATACTGACGGAGTACGCTTGGCTGGATGTCCGATTCAGCGAGGATGTCGACCGACAGGCCGATCTCCCGCAAGGACTGGGCAACGAGATCGCCAGCCCCTGCAATGTAACCGATGCGCCGAGCCGAAATGCCTGTCTCAATGCGGTGCAATGTCGCTTGTGCCTGCGGAAACCACGTAATGGGCGATATATGCTCGTAAGTGATCTGCCGAATACCTTGGGCGGGCTCCTCACCATGGTCCGTATCGAACACGATACGCAATGCGTCACCGGGCTGTGCCACGCCGGGGCGTACCGTCACTTGGCGAACGATTTCACTACCCGACCGTTCGAAAACAAGATCAAATTCCGTCGCATCGGCTTCCCATCCGGCGGGCAATTCAACACGGGCGCGCGTCTGCACCGCCTGCGATGTATGATTGACTAACGATAAGGCTACGGTCTTCGGCTCGTCGCCGTTGAAAACCACCGATCGGGTGCTGAGCGTCGCGGTTACAGGCGGCACAATGGCCAATGGCTCGTACACCTCGCCGCGCACGGGATCCGTATATTTATGCCACACAGAACGGTCGAAGGAGATCGGCTTGCCATGGATGGCCAGCGTAATGCTGGTTTGGGGCGTATGACGGTTCTCCGCATGGCTGATATCGAGCAGATCATCCACCGCATAAGCGCCTAGCGTGCCGGAACGCGCCAGCCAGTACGGCTGTGTCGTACGCGTGGGCCGCAGGGTAATCTGCTCGTCTACGACCTGGTTGAACGGCAGCGTACGCGCGTTGGAAAATTCGCTTGTCCCGTCGGGGCTGCCGATGTGCTGCAGCACCACCTCCACACCGGGCCGACGTACGATAAACGATGTGGATACGGCCAGCTCCTCACCCGCTGCAAACTGCGGCCGTCCGGCGTAGCTCTCAAACCAAATACCGCCACAGGCCAAAATCAAGCCCTTGATTTCCTTCGCTTTCTGCTCGCGCCAATAGCTATCCTCCACCGCCTCAACGGCGTCCAGCAACTGAATTAAGCCCGGTACAGACCGTTCGGGCTGCAGAAAATCAAAATCCGCACGCAACCGCTCCACCAGCACCTGGATAGATGCGCCACCCGCTACCCGGCTCCACGAGGCATCAACGCCGTCCATTAACGTGCGACTGGGCAAATCGCCGGCCAGCGCCTCAAATGTTTCGCTGGTCTCACCGCGTTGCCGCGCCGCGCCGAAACCCTGGCTTTTATGTTCCGAACGGCTTTCCGCCGCCACCTCGCCATAGGAGCGCCCCACGAGTGGATTAAAATCACCGATAGACAGCGTAAAGAGCTGATCTGCGTCCGCCGTGCTGCGGGCCCACGGGGAGGTATTCCACAGCAGGCGCTTGGCCTGCCACACGGTGGTGTGCCGCAATTGTTCGGGGAAACGCGTCGGGTCGGCCGCAGCAGAAAATGCCTCGATCGCCAGTTGCCCGGACGCTTGGTGGTGGCCGTGTCCGCCGCGCTCGTCGGGTGGAAATCGCGTGATGATGACGTCCGGCTTAAACTGCCGGATCACCCAAACCGCATCCGCGAGGGCTTGGTCGCGGTCCCAGATCCGCAGCGTTTCTTCCGCGGTCTTCGAGAAACCAAAGTCGTTGAGCCTGGAGAAATACTGTTCCCCGCCGTCTATTCGGCGCGCGGCAAGGAGTTCTTGTGTACGGATCAGGCCCAGTTCGGCCGCCTGTTCGGTGCCAATCAGGTTTTGGCCGCCGTCGCCCCGCGTCAGTGAGAGATAAGCCGTCCGGTATTGTTTTTCCTTGGCGAGCCACGCGATCAGCCGGGTATTTTCATCATCCGGGTGGGCCGCAAAATAGAGTACCGATCCCAGCGTGCCCAACTTGTCAATCCCCAGCCGGATATCGGCCGAATTCATCGATGGCTGGGACTGCGCGCCGGCCGGGAGCGCCGATACCAAGCACAAAACAACTACCAAGAAAGCCAATGGCTGGGAAAGGCAAAAGAGAACAGCAGAACGCCGCCAACGCAGATTCACCATAATTTGATCGAAAACAAAAGCCGTCTCGAAATTCGGGACGGCTTTTTGTAAATTAACAATTAAAAAATCATTTCTTTCTTAAAACCTGTTTTGCGCGCGGCCGTAATCGGGGCCAAATTACTTGTTTTAACCAATAAGAATTACTCGTGCATACATTAGCTTTAAGAAACTAACCTTTAACGCTAGTAAAGTTACGACAAAATAAAGGCAAAACCCGAGTGGCGGCAATATAAGTTTTCCACAAAAACACAGGTTATAAACACTTTTTTGTGGAGAACACATCAGGATCCAACCCCCGCTGCGACTCGCGAATTAGGAATCAATCGAGCCCAATACCCGCTTCATGAAGGCGTTTAGCGCATCCTTTTGCGAAAGATTGTCTTCCTTCATCAGCTTATTGACTTCGATGGCGCCGTACATGTTCGAAATCAGCTCGCCGATTACATCCAGTTCCTCGTCCTTCAGGGAGGGTACCTCGGTAAGCGACTCGAGGGTTTCGATGGTTTCCAGCACAAAGTCCTGGTCGTTTTCGTCGATGAACCCGACGAGGTGTTTAATTATGGGTAACTTCATTGATCAAATCGGTAAGGGCATCCATTTTATTGGTCTGGACTTGGTTGACCAACTTTCCATTCTTAAACGTAGCAAACGTAGGCAGGTTGCTCACGTTAGCCAGTTGCCGCGATTGCGGAAACCGCTCAGCGTCGGCTACCACAAAAGAGACATCCGTATTTTCTGCGGCCAGTTTTTTGAATTTTGGTTTCATGATCCGGCAGTTGCCACACCAGCCAGCAGCGTATTGAACTACGACCACGTCGTTTTCCTGGACAATGGCGTCCAGATTATCAGCTTCTAATTCTTGTAACATAATGAATTTAAGGATTGAGCGGATAAGCGGGCAGCGCGGGCGTGATGCGCCCGCACTGCATGGCTTAACCGGTGTATAAATAAGGTAACCAGACGGGACTGCGCCTTGGACGGCGCTGCCCAAACGATCCAGCTTTCTAGCTTAACGTCGCTTGGCTAGCCAAGTAGGAGGCTACGCCATCGCGGGTTGCGTTCATCGCATCCTTTCCCTCTTCCCAGTTGGCAGGGCACACCTCGCCAAACTTCTGCACGTGTGCGTACGCGTCGATCAAACGGAGGTATTCCTTAACGTTGCGGCCCAAAGGCAGGTCGTTGACGCTTTCGTGGAACACGCGCCCGTCCTCATCGATCAGATACGTAGCCCGGTAAGGGATGCTAGCGCCTTCAACGATATAACCAAATTCCGGATGCTCTTTTTCTTCGCTGTCCAGGATGCCGAGGATACGGGAAAGGTTGCGGTTAGTATCCGCCAAAATTGGATACTCAACGCCTTCGATACCGCCATTGTCCTTTGGCGTGTTCAGCCAAGCAAAGTGTACTTCGTTGGTGTCGCACGACGCACCAATCACGATGGTGTTGCGCTTCTCCAACTCAGCCGCAGCCTCTTGGAAGGCGTGCAGCTCCGTAGGGCAGACGAAAGTAAAATCCTTCGGATACCAAAACAACAGGACTTTTTTGCCTTTCTTCGTGGCTTCTTCAAAAATATTGATAGACAGGTTGTCACCCATGTGGTCGATTGCATCTACAGCAATGTTTGGAAATTTTTTTCCAGTAAAACTCATAGTAATCCGCTTAAAAATGTAAATAACTGCTTT
>CAYUIZ010000031.1:0-26934 GCA_964444885.1 uncultured Sphingobacteriaceae bacterium
AACGATGAACAGTCAAAGGAAAAGGGCTGCATAGCGACAATTTGAATTGCACCCTGCACGACAGATTTCCCCTTCATTACAAAAATCATTTTGTCATCCTGACGACAGGAAGGATCTAAAGGCGTAAAATACCCAAAATGTGAGATGCTTCATTTCATTCAGCATGACAAAAGGGAAATTTGTCGTGCACCCGCGGAAACGCATGTGCCCCCACCCAAGGCAAACGACGCCTGTAGTCAGGATGCTAGTGCTTACTATGAAACAGATTCCGGGTCAAGCCCGGCATGACGGGGGGGGGGGCGAATCGAAGGTGATCCCACAAACCTCCTACGTTTGTCGCAACTAATAGCTAACTTTGTACGTATTCCATGGAGACCAAAACAATATATTCATTACCTGGCGTATACTGCAATTCCTTGACAAATTACTCCAGGTTGCTAACGCGCGAAGTCAACGTTGGCGATGTGCCGATGGGCGGGAGTAACCCCATCCGTATACAAAGTATGACCACGCTGGATACCATGGATACCATGGGCTCGGTCGAGCAGACCATCCGCATGGTCGAAGCCGGCTGCGAATATGTGCGCCTGACCGCGCCGAGCATCAAGGAAGCGCATAACCTGGCCGAAATAAAGAAAGAGCTACGCAGAAGGGGCTATCAAGTCCCGTTGGTAGCAGACATCCACTTCACGCCTAATGCCGCCGAAGCGGCCGCGCGAATCGTGGAAAAAGTGCGTATCAACCCCGGCAACTACGCCGACAAGAAAAAATTCGACCAGCTCACCTACACGCCTGAAGCCTATCAGGCCGAGCTTGACCGTATCTATAAGAAATTTGCACCACTCGTCAAGATCTGCAAGGAATATGGCACCGCCATGCGCATCGGCACAAACCACGGCTCACTCTCCGACCGCATCATGAGCCACTATGGTGACACGCCCAAAGGGATGGTCGAGTCTGCGCTGGAATTTATCCGCATCTGCGAAGACTTGAACTATTACGACTTGGTCATCTCGATGAAGTCGAGCAATCCGCGGGTAATGGTAGCTGCCTATCGGCTGTTGGTGGAGAAGATGGCCACCGAGGGCATGAACTATCCCCTGCACCTCGGGGTGACCGAAGCCGGCGACGGCGAGGATGGCCGCATCAAATCCGCGGTAGGCATTGGCACACTCCTCGAGGACGGCATCGGCGATACGGTACGCGTTTCGCTCACCGAGGAACCCGAATTCGAAGCGCCCGTGGCTATTGCGCTTATCAGCCGTTACCAACAACGCGCCGAAGCTTCCCGCAAGCAAGAACGACCACCCCTACCCGAGCCAGCAAACAGGCCTGCGCCGTACGAATCCGCGGAGGTCAACGCGTTTATAGGCGGTTCGTTAGTGCCGCGCGTCGTTGTGGACATTTCTAACCGCAACCTGAAAGACCCCGCCATCTTGTCGGACGTTGGCTACCGATACGACGCCCTGCTAGACAAATACCATATCAGCGACCAGTCCGTTGATTTTGTTTACCTGGCCAACCAGTTGCCCTCGTTCCAAATGCCTGGAAATATCAAGCAGCTCTACGATTACCCGATCTGGCTGAAGCTGACCAACCGGATGAATGCACATCCGGTGTTTTCCTTGGCTGAATTTGTGCACGCCGAAGAGAAAGACCCCGCGATGAATCTGGTCCGGATTGCCAACAAGGATTTGGACTCGGAACCCTTCGGACAATTGCCGCTGGACAAGACGGTGGTCTTTGTACTCCAAACAGACGAAATACACGGGATGGCTGACCAACGGGCGTTCTTTATCGCTTGCAATGAAATTGTCCTGGACAATCCGGTCATCCTGTCACAGCATTATCCCGCCACCGAATTCTCGGGGCCGATGGGCGACCTAATGGACCCCGAAGAGCCGGTATCGAAACTACAACTGCATGCTGCCACGGACTTGGGTGGTCTGCTGATTGAAGGGATGGGCAACGGAATCTGGATAGACGCGCCGTCCATCGCAACGGATAGGCTGGTGCAGGCTTCGTTTGGCATTTTGCAGGCGACGCGCTCCCGGATATCCAAGACCGAATATATCTCCTGCCCCAGCTGCGGTCGCACGCTGTTCGATTTACAGGAAACCACCCAGATGATCCGCAGCCGGACAAATCACCTCAAGGGATTGAAGATCGGCATCATGGGGTGTATCGTCAACGGGCCGGGCGAAATGGCGGATGCCGATTACGGCTATGTGGGCTCCGGGCCTGGTAAAATCACCCTATATCGGGGCAAAGAGGTCGTCAAGCGAAACGTAAACACCGCCAACGCGCTGGATGAACTGATCGAAATCATCCGCGAAGACGGCTTGTGGACGGAACCTGACGGCGGCCAAACTGCCGGTTAGGATGCCTCCGCGGGGTTAGGGCCTACGCGCACTATTCAAACCCTGAATTTACCCATGCTTTTTTCGGCAAAATGACACGAGACGAAATCGGCATACTGGTCTACAAGCATACGGACCATCACCTGCGGCAGTTTGGCGCATAGGAATGCCCGCACCCGAAGTCGCCGGATTCTTAGGGATGAAAATAAAACAGGGATTACAAAACGGATATCCGCTTCACTACGGTTTCGGTGCCGGCTGCCACACGGATGAAATAATAACCCTTAGACAACTTATTGTGCGTCTCGAATACGTGGCTTTGGTTGCCTGCATCCAATTGTTGGTTAAGCAAGGTCATCACCTCATTGCCTAGCGCATCCATCACCTTGATCGATACTTCCGATGCCTTATCGAGGCGAAACGACAGGTTAATCTGGTCGGCAACCGGATTCGGGAATATCTTGACGTTGCTAATCAGCTTTTCTTGCACACGGGATGCGCGCGAAGGAAAGAATTGTCTGAACGGCGAGAAGATCGAACGCGCACCGCGGGGGTTCTCTTGCACCGGTGTCACGACCGAAGAAGACACGCTGCGCGCATACACGTCGCTTCCATGGGTCGAGACCAAGGTAAGGACGAATATAGCTAGTAAAGCATGTAGTAAAACCTTCTTCATTCGTTGTTTATTGACTTAGGCGGCTAACAGTAAAAGCTCCCGCTTGTTGTATGCGGATTGGATATAGGTAGCATCTTCTTAAACAAAGATAGGGCATACCCCAAACAATTCCTACATACACCCCTAAAAAAAATGAATATTTTAACAATTTTTAACAGGATTATGCGTTACAGCCATGTCGCCTGCAGTAAATCCACGCTAGCCGCCATGCTATTGTTACACGAAAACACCCTTCAAAACACTCGTTTTCCCACGTTATGGGAATTAAAACGCAACTAGACGAGCGGTAGCTGCGGCTGGATTTCACCAAAAACTTCCGTGTACACCGGCGATAAAATACCGGCGTATTCTTCCAAGGCCCCGCTAACGGCCTTCTCCTGTGCGGCGTCAAGACGCACGGGCCACACTCTGCGGCAAATTTGCCCCAGCGCAAAAGCGATCTGGTCGAACTGCCGGTAACTGCCCACATACTGGGAGCGCAAGAAGCTATTAAAGAAACGGAAAAACAACCCTGTATCCTCCACGCCACAGCGCGCGAGGAATTTAGCAAGGGCGTCTTTATCAGCGGTGGCGAGCAATTCGTAGAACACGCGCTCGTGTACGCGGCCGTCGACCAGAAGAAGATGATCAAGCAGGAGCTCCAGCGCGATGTGCGAAAAAAAAGACGGCCGTATCGGGGTATTGACAACGATGGGCGCCAGTCTCTCCTTCAGCCCATGCGCGTGCTGGTAGAAAAAATCGGTGGTATGGAAAATCCGGTCAGTTTCGATATGGCGTTGCCATCCGGTATAGATGCTGAGAATTTTTGGATGGTCCGTGAAGCGTTCCGGGTATTTTCGGGGATGTATCTGCGCGCCCCGGCGGGCGTGTTTAAGCAGATCGGGCAACACACTCCCGACCACTAATTCAGGATTGCGGCTAAACCGCTCGAAATAAAAATGCGAAAGAAAATTCATACGCCTCCTCCTGTTAAAAAACAACCCACCCCGCTACGCTTTTTTGTGCCAATATAATGCAATTCATCAATATTCCGGCCATAATCCCCTATATTTGCCGTCATTTTATTGGTCGAACTACAATGTTTTAGGAGATATGAACTTTATCGAGGAACTACGTTGGCGAGGGATGTTGCAGGATATAATCCCTGGCACCGAAGAGTTTTTAGCGACAGGCCCTGCAGCGGGATATATCGGGTTTGACCCGACCGCAGATTCCCTGCACGTCGGGCACTTGACCCAAATCATGACATTGATCCACTTCCAGCGCGCGGGCCACAAGCCAGTAGCATTGGTCGGTGGCGCTACGGGAATGATCGGCGACCCGTCCTTCAAATCCGCGGAGCGCAATTTGCTGGACGAGGATACCCTGCGGCACAATGTTAGGGGCCTCGAAAAACAGCTGGCCCGCTTTCTCGATTTTGGCAAGGGCGAAAACGCTGCTATGATGGTCAATAACTACGACTGGTTTAAAGACATCAAATTCCTCGATTTCATCCGCGATGTCGGCAAGCTGATCACGGTCAATTACATGATGGCCAAGGATTCAGTCAAGAAAAGACTGGAAGGCGAAAACGGCTTGTCGTTTACGGAGTTTTCCTACCAACTGATCCAGGGTTACGACTTCTACCATTTGTGGAAAAACCACGACTGCCGCCTGCAGATGGGTGGTTCCGACCAGTGGGGCAACATTGTCACCGGCACGGAATTTATTCGTCGTCGCGACGGCGGGTCGGCCTTCGGTGCGACCACCCAATTGATTAAGAAAGCCGATGGCACCAAATTCGGCAAGACGGAAAGCGGTGCGGTATGGCTCGATGCCGACAAGACCTCGCCTTACAAGTATTACCAGTTTTGGCTGAATGCATCGGATGATGACGCCAAAACCTGGATCAAGATATTCACGCTTAAAAGCAAAGAAGAAATCGATAGCCTGATTGCCGAGCACGATGCCGCGCCGCACCTGCGCACCGTGCAAAAAGCATTGGCCAAGGACATTACCATCCGTACCCACTCCGAAGCCGACTACGAGACTGCCGTCAGCACCTCGGAATTCCTGTTTGGCAATGGGCCGGTGGACTTCCTCAATCAGCTGCCGCACGAAGGCGTGCTCGACATTTTTGACGGCGTGCCGCAGTTCAACGTTTCGAAAGCGGATCTGGAAAATGGCATAGACGTGCTTGAACTGCTCGCGGTAGCCTCGTCCGTATTCCCGTCGAAGGGCGAAGCACGCAAGATGATCCAAGGCGGCGGCGTAGCGATTAATCGCGAAAAAGTCGTGGATCCAGCACGCACGGTGTCTGCCAGCCAGCTGGTCAACGGCAAGTACCTCGTTGTGCAGCGTGGCAAGAAGAATTATTTCCTGCTGATCGCAAACTAAGGGCGAGGCTCATTGCAAAAAAGGACGGGGCGTGATGATTGCATCGCGCCCCGTTTCTCTTTTCCGGCCGTTGGCAATCCGGCCCACGGAAATCGCTGCTACCTGCCTCCTTATAAAAAAGCGATTTCGCGGCAATCCCGCCCGCTCGCCGTTATTCCGTCGTAGCCGGCGGGGGCGTGCTGTATTCCATCAGTCCATGGCCGAACGCCAATGCAGGCTGGGTATCGTCCTCGTAAAGGCCTTTGGCCCAAACGGTGTAGATACCGCCATCTTCCAGCGCCAGCGTGAAGCTGTGGGCCAACTCGCCGCCTTCATGCACCGTAATGTCGAAGGTCTGCGTGGCGCCCGCATCGACGGCCACAAAGCCCGAATACTTTGTAAACTCCTTGTCGGTGGTCAGCAACGACTCCCCTCCTCGAATGCCGAAATCCAAAGCTGGCGCGTCTGGGCTGAGGTTGACGAAGCGGATTTTTGCCTGGCCCGATTCGGGTGCGCGGAGGTCGTCAGGTGTGGCCATCAAGCTGAGCTCCTCATGCCCGACCACGTAGACGGTGTATGCATCGCCGGGCGACAAGTTTATGGTGCCTTGAGCCAATGGCTGGATGCCCGCACTCGCCTCCGGATCAAACACGCGAACCAAGCGCTGGCCGGGGAACGCGTTGAAGTACCCGAGCGTGTCACCATAAGCAAAATCGGGGTTATCCGGGCTAATCCCGTTAACCAGGCGCTGGTCTAGCCCCACATCCAGCCCTTCGGAACCAGGCGAGGCATTCAGAAATGCCAGCCGAGCCACTTGAATCTCGGTGGGGTCACCTCCTTTGAGGCAGGAACTCAGCGTCAGCATGCCCGCGGCCAAGAGGAGAAAAATCGTTTTGAATTGATTTACATGTTTCATTGTTCTGATTTTTTATCAACATTTAATCTCGCCACCGAAACCCCAGCCCGACGGGGCGAAACCACCGGGGAGCAGGTACGATGCGAGCCTTCTTCATAGAGGTGAAACGTATTGCCGCGCCAAAACGCTACAGTTGCTCGCTAAAAAGGGTCCGGAAATATTTTGGGGCCATTCATGCAAAATTGCGTAAGTTTGTCTCGAACAATACGCACAGTAATGTCCGTTAAAGGGAACTCTTTCAAAAGAAATGCACCCCAGCCAGGGAAGAGACAGTCAAGGTCGGGAAACAGAAGGCCACAGCGTCCAAATACCGTTTCCGCATCAGAGGTGGGCGATAAAGCCATCAAGATAGCCGGACTGTTTCTCCTGATCCTATCCGTCTATTTTCTCATTGCATTCACCTCCTATTTATTCACTTGGCAAGAAGACCAAAGCTATATTTCATCGGCTAACGGCGGTTGGGATACGCTTTTCAAAACGCGCGAGGAGATAGCGGTCGACGGCGCGCCACCGGTGGTACACAACTGGCTGGGCAAACTTGGCGCCCTACTCGCCCATCAATTTATTTACAAGTGGTTTGGCGTGGCGTCCTTCATCTTTATCGGCGTATTGTTCATCATCGGCTACCGTTTGCTGTTTAAGGTCAAGATTTTTTCGGCATGGAAACTCCTCGCCTATTCCGGTTTCGGCTTGCTCTTCCTGTCGGTGGCCTTGGGCTTTATCCACGGTTTTGCATCCCAATATCCGCACTTTCTAGAAGGCGAATTCGGATATTGGAGCAACCGCCTGCTGGAAGCCCAAATCGGCGTAGCCGGCGTGGGCGGCCTGTTGGTATTCGTACTGCTGACCGCGCTGATCATCATCTTCAACCTCGATTTTAAGTACACGCCCCGAACTAAGCCCGCCGCGCCTGAGCCGGACGATGTCGTCGCGGCAAACCGTGTGCGCGAGGAAGAGCATTACCTGGAGGAATCGGAATACCGCGTTGATCCAGTCGAATTCAACGTCAACGGGCTGAAAGAAGAAGAACCCAAAGAAAGGAGACCGCAAGGCGTTTCCAGGCCAGAGGAACCCAAGCCGGATTTTGCGGTGGCTCCCGTGGAAGTGGCCGAAACACCTGCCGCACGCAATACCGTCAAGCCTGTCGAAACGGCGGGGCCCGCCATGACCGTAGAGACCGTCAAGGAAGAAAAGGAAGTGGACAAAGCATCCGAACTGGTACAGGAATTCGGGCAATACGACCCCAAGCTGGACCTATCCGGTTATCAGCACCCTGGACTCGACTTGCTGAACGATTACGGTTCGGGCAAAATAACGATCAACAACCACGAACTCGAAGAAAACAAAGACAAGATCGTCGAGACCTTGGGCAATTACAACATCGAGATTGACAAGATCAAGGCCACGATCGGACCGACGGTCACGCTATACGAAATCATTCCGAAACCGGGCGTCCGCATCTCGCGGATTAAAAACCTGGAAGACGACATCGCACTGAGCCTTGCTGCCTTGGGAATCCGCATCATCGCACCGATGCCCGGCAAAGGCACTATCGGCATCGAAGTGCCCAACAGCAATCCCGAAATGGTTTCCATGCGTTCTGTATTGGCCACGGAGAAATTCCAGCACACGGACATGGATCTCCCCATCGCGCTCGGCAAAACGATTTCCAATGAAGTGTACATTGCCGATTTGGCCAAAATGCCCCACCTGCTGGTTGCCGGAGCCACAGGACAGGGAAAGTCGGTCGGTATCAACGCCATCCTGACGTCCCTCCTCTACAAGAAGCATCCTGCCGAACTGAAATTCGTGTTGGTCGACCCTAAAAAGGTCGAATTGTCGCTCTTCAAGAAAATCGAACGCCACTTCTTGGCGAAATTGCCGGACGAAGAAGACGCCATCATTACCGACACCAAAAAGGTGATCAACACCCTCAACTCGCTGACCATCGAGATGGATGCGCGCTATGACCTATTGAAAGACGGTCAGGTGCGCAATATCAAAGAGTATAACGCCAAATTCGTCAACCGGAAGCTCAACCCGGAAGAAGGCCACCGCTTCCTGCCTTTTATCGTGCTTGTCGTCGACGAGTTTGCCGACCTGATGATGACTGCCGGCAAAGAGGTGGAAACGCCCATCGCACGGCTGGCCCAGCTTGCCCGCGCGGTAGGCATACACTTGGTTATCGCCACCCAGCGTCCATCGGTTAATATTATCACGGGTACGATCAAAGCCAACTTCCCGGCGCGCCTTGCGTTCCGCGTGCTTTCCAAGATTGACTCCCGTACCATCCTGGATTCGGGCGGAGCCGACCAACTAATCGGGCGCGGCGATATGCTGCTGTCCACCGGCAGTGACCTGATTCGGATTCAATGTGCGTTTGTGGATACGCCCGAAGTAGACCGTGTATCCGAGTTTATCGGTAGCCAGCGCGGCTATGCCTCAGCGTTCCTGCTGCCGGAGTACGTGGACGAAAATGCCGAAGGTGGCGCGGCTGACTTTGACAGCAGCGACCGCGACGCCATGTTTGAAGATGCGGCACGCCTCGTGGTCATGCACCAACAAGGCTCTACGTCGCTCATCCAACGCAAGCTTAAGCTTGGGTACAATCGGGCAGGGCGCATCATCGACCAATTGGAAGCGGCTGGCATAGTAGGCCCGTTCGAAGGCAGCAAGGCCCGTGAAGTTTTATACCCTGACGAACATTCATTGGAACAGTTTTTGGATAGTCTAAAGAAAGACTAAACATTAACGCGATGAATATACAATGGAAAACTATACAGCACATCTTGTTGCTCGTATTGCTGGCAAGCGCCGGCGGACAGGTTGCCATGGCACAAAACGATGCCGCCGCCAAGGTGCTCCTCGACAAGGTTTCTAAGCAATACGCAGGGTACCAAACCGTTCAAGCTGACTTTACGATTAAGGCATCCCAAGGTGACGCACAATCGGCAGCTTATTCGGACCAAGGCAAGCTGCTGATGCAGGCAGCCACCAACAAATACCATATCAGCATGGCGGAACAGGACTTGATCAGCGACGGAAAATCGCAGTGGACGGTACTGAAAGATGTAAAAGAAGTGCACGTATCCGACGTGGACAATAGCAGCCAAGCTATTTCGCCGACGAACATCTTCTCGTTTTTTGATTCGGGCTACAAATACGTATCGGCCGCAGACGAGCGCGACGGAGGCATTGCGCTCCATGTTGTCGAGCTTTCGCCAGAAGAGCCGCGCAAGTCCCAGTATTTTAAAATCAAACTGCGAATCAACAAAGCGGACAACCTGATTCGGGACGTGACGGTGTTTGACAAAAACGGAACGCGCTACACCTATGAAATCCAGAATTTCAAGGCAAACCCAACGGTAGCGGCTAGCAAATTCGCGTTTAGCACGCAGGCCTATCCGGGTATGGAAATCGTCGACTTGCGTTAACAAACGGACCAGACGGGCATAAAAAAAGGCTTTGGTGAAAAATCCAAAGCCTTTTTTTCGTTATTCGCGGTAAGACGCGTTCCGGACTAGAGCCGATTCACGTGAGCTTCGTTTGCGGTTGCTTCTTGCTGGGCTTGGGCCATGATCGTCCTGCCGCGGTTGTAACCGTGTTGCTCGGGATTTTCGATTATGGCCTTCATCGAAACGAGTTTATACACATACGCATTCGTTTCCTTATTGATGTTCAGCGTGAAATAATCCTGCTTGCCTTGGGCCTTGATGGCACGCGACAGACGACCTTCCCCAACGTTGTACGCAGCAGCCACCAACGTCCAGTCGCCAAATTCGCGATGGAGTGCCTTGAGGTACTTCGCGGCGGCACGGGTAGATTTCTCAAGGTCTTGGCGTTCGTCGACCTCCTCGTCTACGCGCAAGCCGAACGAACGCGCCGTGGCGGGCATAAACTGCCAATAACCAGACGCCCCTTTATGCGATGACGTGCCACGAGCCAGACCGCTCTCTACCAAAGGAATGTATTTGAAATCTTCGGGGATGCCATGCGCCTTGAGAATCGACGCTACCTTGGGGAGTGCACTAGCGGCCACCCGATGCAGCCGGTACGTGCGCGTGTTGTTGTAAGACAGGGTGCGCAGGTGCCTGCGCAGCGTATTTTCCACCCGCTCATTATCGACAGGCAATTCTTTGTCTACAAAGCTTAGGGATGCGAAGTACGAAGACCGCGCATTTTCAGCTTTCGTGTCGGCTGCAGCTCCCTTCATCTCGCTCACCATCCGCTCGGCCTTCCGTGCTTCCTTGACGATGTGATCGTCGGTCGGTACAGCGTTGTTGTACGAATACAACTTGGCGGCAAGCACGAACATGAGAACTACACTGCTACACAGCAATTGTTTTTTTATCATTCAGTTCCTCTTCTGATAAATCTGGCCCAAAAAATAAGAGGGGCGAAACTTACCTTGATTAGAAAGACGGGGCAAAGGTAAAAAATATCAGCTTAATCTCCAAACAGTTACAAAATAGTGTTTGCTAATTTGGAAAATTTAACATATTTTAACGGGTTGCTTTCGACTATAAAATTCAGGCACTTAGGCATTTTGACCGTATATTTTGACTACCTTTGCAACTTGTCTTGCTTAAGTTAACAACGATCATGCCATTCAACAATAAAAGGAATAGTCGCGACGACAAATCCGGCACCCCCCGGCGCTCAGCGCCCTCTACCTCCGCTAGCAGAAAAAGCTACCGGGAAGACAGTAATCCACGAAACGACCAACGTTCAGCGCCTGACGGCAGGCCGTCTTTCCCGTCCAAATCGGACAAGCCTTTTCGCGGATCGCCCAAGTGGCGGGACGAGGGCCCCGGAGCCAACCGTTTTGGTGACCGTGACAAAAATCGCTTCTCGGACGACCGTCGCCAGCACGATGATCGTCCCCAGCATCGATCGGACAACCGCGACAACCCTGGAAACCGCCGTTTTGGCGACGATCGTCCAAAATTTTCGTCAGACAGACCCGAGCGCACGGGCAACCGACGCTATAACGATGACCGCCCCCGGTTTGGGTCGGACAACCGCGACAAACCCACGAACCGCCGTTTTGGCGACGATCGTCCAAAATTTTCGTCAGACAGACCCGGGCGTACGGGCGACCGGCGCTATAACGATGACCGCCCCCGGTTTGGGTCGGACAACCGCGACAAACCCACGAACCGCCGTTTTGGCGACGATCGTCCAAAATTTTCGTCAGACAGACCCGGGCGTACGGGCGACCGGCGCTACGACGATCGCCCCCGGTTTGACGCAGACGGGCGCGGAAAAGGCACCACGATGCGCAAGCGCCAGGGCAGCGCGTCGTCCCGTACAAGCGGAACACCGGAAGACAACGGCCTGATCAGGCTCAACCGTTATATCGCGAATGCCGGAATCTGTTCGCGCCGCAAGGCCGACGAACTGATCGAAGCGGGCGTCGTATCCGTCAACGGCACCGTCGTTACGGAACTGGGCACCAAAGTAGATCCCGCCAAGGATGACGTGCGCTACAATGGCGAGCGCCTCCGGCGCGAAAAACTGGTCTACGTACTGCTCAATAAGCCGAAAGATTATATCACCACCATGGATGACCCCCAGGAGCGCCGCACCGTCATGCATTTGGTGGAGAAAGCGTCTAGCGAACGGATTTATCCCGTTGGCCGGTTAGACCGCAATACGCAGGGTCTGCTACTCATGACCAATGACGGCGGGTTGGCCGAAAAACTGGCGCACCCACGCAACAATATCAGCAAGATATACCATGTGGAGCTGACCAAAAACCTTAACCAGGGCGACTTGAACAAGATTGCTTTCGGACTGGAACTGGAGGACGGCTTCGTTAAACCCGACGACATCAGCTATGTGCAGGGTGGCAGTAAACGGGAGATAGGCATACAGATACACAGCGGCAAAAACCGGATTGTGCGCCGGATATTCGAGCACCTCGGTTATGAAGTGATCAAGCTAGACCGCGTTGTCTATGCCCACCTGACCAAAAAGGACCTGCCCCGTGGCCGCTGGCGATACTTAACTGACAAGGAAATCATCCAGCTCAAGCACTTCTCTAAATAATCGGCGCTGCGTATTAGCCGTAAATCCGTATTTTAGCATCATGACAGACCCTAAATCCCTTACTTCGGTAGCCGAATTCCATAAGACGTTTAAGCATCCAATCCTACCTGCTCCAACAATTCCTGATGAGCAACGCTGCAAACTGCGCGTATCGCTCATCGCAGAAGAGCTGAAGGAACTGGAGGAGGCTATCGCTAATAACGACTTGGTGGAGGTGGCGGATGCGCTATGCGACATACAATACGTATTGTCAGGCGCTGTGCTGGAGTTTGGGCTGGCGGATAAATTTGCCACGCTGTTTGACGAGGTACAACGCTCCAACATGAGCAAGGCGTGCAAGACCGTGGAAGAAGCCGAGGAAACCGTTAAATATTATTCGGAACAGCGCAATACGCCTTGTTTTTACGAAGAGCAGGACGGGTTGTATCTTGTTTACCGCACGGAGGACCGCAAGACGCTGAAGTCCGTCCGGTATTCACCTGCCGATTTAGCACGAATTTTAGGGAAATAAGCGCAGCACTGCTGCGGCCTAGCCGGCACTGGAGAGGGCGGGGCGGTATGCGCTCCCTTGCACAATGCCTCGGCGTTCGAATTCCTTGTCGATATAAGTCTGTACCGCTGATTTGCCCTTGTCCCAACGGGGAGCAATCAGCAGTTCCAAGTCGGCCAATCCGAAAAGACGTTGGATAACGATATCCGGACGCAACAATGGGATAAAATCGCAAAGGAAATCCGTGTAGCTTTCCAAGCTGAACAACTCGAACGGCTCCCGCTTGTAGTGCACCCCCATGATCGATCCTTCAACGATATGAAGATGATGAAGCTTGATGAATTTTATCTGCGGAAAACGATTGACTTCATCGGCATAACGCAACATCATTTCCCGCGATTCCCACGGAAAACCAAAGATCGTATGCACACAGGCATCCACTGGACTATTGCTGACGAGGGCTAATGCCGTTTCGAGTTCTTCGTGCGAGCAGCCGCGGTTTATCCGGTTGAGGGTATCGTTGTAAATAGACTCCATCCCCATTTCCAAATCCACATCGTAGCGATCCACGTAACTTTCCAGCAACGCCACCTTTTCAAAATCTATACAATCGGGGCGTGTCCCCACGGATAGCCCCACGATCTGGCCAGGCGCGACCCGTTCGGCTTCGGCAAGCGCCTCGTCATACAGGGCCTTCAGGTAATGCGCGGGCGCGTAGGTGTTCGTATTGGGCTGAAAATAAATAATAAAACGCTCAGCCCCGTACCCATTGACCGCCCGCCGAATCCCTTCCGCTACTTGCTCCTGTATGGTAGGCAGTTTGCGCGCGGAATCGGGCGTGAAGGAATCTACGTTGCAGTAGGTACATCCGCCGTATCCCTTGCTTCCGTCACGGTTGGGGCAGGTAAAGTGCCCGTCAACAATTACCTTGAATACGCGCTTGCCGTCGTATTTCTCACGCAGATAGTTACCATACCGCTGGTAGGTCTGCCCTACCTTATCGAGTTGCGTTGCCATAATAAATGCAAAGATACGGGATAGATACGAGACGTGGGGCAACAGATTTGAGTTGCAATACGCCGCAAGACGTGGGATGCCGTTTTGGGCAAAAAAAAACCTGCCAGTAAAAGGACACTGGCAGGTTGTGTTTTATCTGTCGATAGAAGGGCGCTTAGTCCTCTTCTTTCGAAGCCATCAGCTGGTCGTATTCCTCTTGGGAACCGACGATGAGGCCCTCGTACTTGCGCAGGCCAGTACCTGACGGGATCAAGTGCCCGACGATAACGTTCTCCTTCAAGCCCAACAGGTCGTCGCGCTTACCGGCGATAGCAGCCTCGTTCAGCACTTTCGTGGTTTCCTGGAACGAAGCGGCCGAGATGAACGACTTGGTACCCAACGACGCGCGGGTAATCCCCTGCAAAATGGGGCTGGACGTAGCAGGAATCGCATCCCGAACCTCTACCAGTTTTTGGTCGCGACGCTTCAAGTTCGAGTTCTCATCACGCAGCTTGCGCAAGGTAACGATCTGCCCGGATTTGAGCTCGGTAGAATCTCCCGGATCCACCACGACCTTTTTGTCGTACATTTCGTCGTTTTCTTCCATGAAGTCCCACTTGTTGACAGCGTCCTTCTCCAAGAAACGGGTATCGCCCGGATCCTCGATCTGCACTTTTTGCATCATTTGATGCACGATTGTTTCGAAGTGCTTATCGTTGATTTTCACACCCTGCAAGCGGTACACCTCTTGGATACCGTTGACAAGATACTCCTGCACTGCCGATGGGCCTTTGATAGACAAGATATCGGCTGGCGAGATCGATCCGTCAGACAGGGGCATGCCCGCCTTGACGAAGTCGTTGTCCTGTACCAGGATGTGCTTAGATAGTGGCACCAGGTATTTCTTGATCTGGCCGTCGCGCGACTCGATGGAAACCTCGCGGTTACCGCGCTTCACGCCGCCCAGCGTCACTACGCCGTCGATTTCAGTAACGACTGCGGGGTTAGATGGGTTACGTGCTTCGAACAGTTCCGTTACCCGTGGCAAACCACCCGTAATATCTCGGGTCTTGCCCGTCGAACGTGGGATTTTTGCCAGGATTATGCCCTCTTTAACGGTAGCTTTGTCGCTGACCGAAACGTGGGCACCCACCGGAATGTTATAGGTACGGATGACCGCGCCTTTTTTGTCCAATACCTTAATGGCCGGGTTTTTCGTTTTATCGCGGGTATCGATAATCACTTTCTCGCGGTGACCGGTTTGTTCATCCGACTCCTCGCGGTAGGTTACACCCTCGATAATTGCTTCAAACTCGATCTTACCGCCAAATTCGGAGATAATTACCGCGTTATAAGGATCCCATGAGCAGATACGCTGTCCACGAGTCACCTTGTCGCCTTGGTTGACATAGAGGAACGATCCGTAAGGGATGTTGTTGGTCATGACCACTTTCTTCGACTCGGGATCGATGATACGCACCTCGCCAGAGCGTCCGAGAACGACTTGGTCTGGTCCTTCTTCGCCCTCGTGGGCTACTGAACGGATGTTTTCCAATTCGATGATACCATCAAACTTAGCCGTAATCTGCGATTCAGCGGCAATGTTGGATGCCGTACCACCCACGTGGAACGTACGGAGCGTCAGCTGCGTACCAGGCTCTCCGATGGACTGTGCGGCAATAACACCCACAGCCTCGCCGGCTTGAACCCGCTTGCCCGTGGCCAAGTTGCGTCCGTAGCACAGCCCGCAGACCCCGCGCTTGCTTTCACACGTCAGCACCGAACGGATGTCCAGACCTTCCACTGCCGAATCTTCGATCCGGCGGGCGATCTCCTCGTCAATATCCTGATTAGCCGCCACCAGCAACTCGTTCGTTACGGGATCATGCACATCGTGCAGGGATACCCGGCCCAATATACGGTCGTATAATGGCTCGATCACGTCTTCGTTGTCTTTCAATGCGGTGGTGAACACGCCACGCAAGCCGCCACAGTCCTCGTCGACGACGATCATGTCCTGGGCTACGTCGTGCAGACGACGCGTCAAATATCCCGCATCAGCTGTCTTCAATGCCGTATCGGCCAAACCTTTACGTGCACCGTGCGTAGAAATAAAGTACTCAAGTACGGACAGGCCCTCTTTAAAGTTGGAGAGAATCGGGTTTTCGATAATCTCGCCGCCCGATGTGCCCGACTTCTGCGGCTTGGCCATCAGACCCCGCATACCGCACAACTGCCGGATCTGCTCTTTCGAACCCCGAGCGCCTGAATCCAGCATCATATACACGGAGTTAAACCCTTGGTTATCCGTCGAGAGGATCTCCATTACGTTGGCCGTCAAGCGGTTGTTGATACGAGTCCAGATGTCGATGATTTGGTTGTAGCGCTCGTTATTGGTGATAAAGCCCATGTTATAGTTGCCCATCACCTCTTCTACTTCCCGGGTAGCCTGATCAATCAGATCGGCTTTCGCATCGGGAATATTCAAGTCCTGGAGGTTGAAGGAAAGCCCGCCGTTAAACGCGCTTTGGAAACCAAGGTCTTTGATATCGTCGAGGAATTGTGCCGCACGGGCCATACCCGTGTTCTTCACTACCTCGCCGATGATATCCCGCAACGACTTCTTGGTCAGCAGTTCATTGACAAAGCCAAGCTCCTGAGGCGCGACTTGGTTAAACAAGACCCGTCCTACCGTAGTTTCAATAATCCGCTCTTCAAACTCGCCACCTTTTGTACGTACACGCGTTTTGACTTTAATGTACGCGTGCAAGTCGACCCGGCGCTCGTTGTATCCGATGATCACCTCTTCGGCCGAATAAAAGACCATGTCTTCGCCCTTCACCTTTCGCGTCGCGTCCGAACGGCGGCCTTTGGTCATGTAGTACAGTCCCAAAACCATGTCCTGCGAGGGAACGGTGATCGGCGTACCGTTGGCCGGGTTCAGAATGTTGTGCGAGGCCAGCATAAGGATCTGAGCCTCCAAAATGGCGGCGTTGCCCAGGGGCAAGTGCACGGCCATCTGGTCACCGTCAAAGTCGGCGTTGAATGCCGTACACACCAACGGGTGCAACTGGATCGCCTTGCCTTCTACCAGTGTAGGCTGGAACGCCTGGATACCCAAACGGTGCAGTGTTGGTGCGCGGTTAAGCAATACGGGGTGTCCTTTCAGTACGTTTTCCAGAATATCCCATACGACCGGATCTTTTCGGTCGACGATTTTCTTGGCCGACTTTACCGTTTTGACGATGCCCCGTTCGATCATCTTGCGGATGATAAACGGTTTGTAAAGCTCCGCTGCCATATCTTTTGGCAATCCGCACTCATGCAGTTTCAAGCCTGGGCCCACAACAATCACCGAACGTGCGGAGTAGTCAACCCGCTTACCCAAAAGGTTTTGGCGGAAACGGCCTTGCTTGCCTTTGAGAATATCCGATAGGGACTTGAGGGCGCGGTTGCCTTCTGTCTTAACGGCGTTTACTTTACGTGAGTTGTCAAACAGCGAGTCTACCGCTTCCTGCAGCATCCGCTTCTCATTGCGAAGGATAACCTCCGGCGCCTTGATTTCCATCAGCCGTTTCAACCGGTTGTTGCGGATAATCACGCGGCGGTATAAGTCGTTAAGGTCAGACGTCGCAAAACGTCCGCCTTCCAACGGAACCAACGGGCGAAGCTCAGGCGGAATAATGGGAACAATCTTGACGATCATCCACTCCGGCCTGTTCTCGATACGATCGCGCGAGCCACGGAAGGCCTCGACAACCTGAAGACGTTTCAAAGCCTCGTTTTTACGCTGCTGCGAGGTTTCGTTAGCTGCTTGGTGACGCAGGTTGTATGACAACTGGTCCAAATCCAAACGCTTCAACAATTCCTCCAACGCCTCGGCACCCATTTTCGCAATGAACTTCTGGGGGTCGTTGTCGTCCAGGAACTGGTTCTCCTTGGGAAGCGTGTCCAGAATGTCCAAATACTCTTCCTCGGTGAGGAAATCCATATACTGTACGCCGTCCTCTTCCTTAACACCGGACTGAATGACTACGTAGCGTTCGTAGTAGATGATCATGTCCAGCCGCTTGGTAGGCAGGCCGAGCAAGTATCCGATTTTGTTAGGCAGGGAGCGGAAGTACCAGATATGGGCTACCGGAACAACAAGGGCGATGTGGCCCATGCGCTCGCGGCGTACTTTTTTCTCCGTTACTTCAACACCGCAACGGTCACAGACGATTCCTTTGTAGCGGATCCGCTTGTACTTACCGCAATGGCACTCATAGTCCTTGACAGGGCCGAAGATGCGCTCGCAGAACAAGCCATCGCGCTCGGGCTTGTAAGTACGGTAGTTGATCGTTTCGGGCTTTACAACCTCACCGCTAGAGCGCTCCAGGATCGTTTCGGGCGACGCCAAGCTGATGGTGATGGACGTAAAGTTACTTTTGATTTTGTTATCTCTTTTGTAAGACATACGTATTGCAAGTTAAAGCTTAGGGTCAAAGCTGGCGGGAGCGCAAAACGGATTCGCGCCCCTGCCACCTTCGTGCTTATTTAATCTAATGTGATATCTAATCCTAGTCCGCGAAGCTCGTGCACAAGTACATTGAACGACTCGGGCACCGATGGCGTCGGCAGGTTGTTGCCTTTGACGATGGCTTCGTAGGTTTTCGCCCTACCTACCACGTCGTCGGACTTCACCGTCAGGATTTCCTGCAAGATATTGGACGCTCCGAACGCTTCAAGTGCCCAGACCTCCATTTCACCGAAACGCTGCCCACCAAACTGAGCTTTACCGCCCAATGGCTGTTGCGTAATCAGGGAGTACGGTCCGATGGAACGAGCGTGCATCTTGTCGTCAACCATGTGACCCAGCTTGAGCATGTAAATGACGCCCACGGTCGTACTCTGGTCAAAACGCTCGCCGGTGAGGCCATTGTACAGGTATGTACTGCCTGACTCCGGCAGTCCTGCCTTTTTCACCCATTCTTCTACCTGGTCGGTTTCTGCACCGTCAAAAATCGGTGTAGCGAACTTGACACCCAATTTTTGTCCGGCCCAGCCCAAGACAGTCTCGTAGATCTGCCCAAGGTTCATCCGTGAAGGTACACCCAGCGGGTTGAGAATGATATCAACAGGGGTACCGTCTTCCAGGAACGGCATGTCTTCGTCGCGCACGATACGCGCTACGATGCCTTTGTTTCCGTGGCGTCCGGCCATCTTATCCCCTACTTTCAGCTTCCGCTTCTTAGCCACATAGACTTTCGCCATCTGAACAATGCCCGATGGGAGTTCGTCACCGACGCTAATGGCAAATTTATCGCGCTTGTAAGCACCCAGCTCTTCGTTGAGCTTGATGTTATAGAAGTGCAACGACTGCTTGATCAACTCGTTTTTCTCCTCGTCGGTCGTCCAGCCTGTCGGATTGATGTTGTTGTAATCCAATTCCAACAGGAGCTTTTGGGTAAACTTAGCACCTTTAGCGATCAGCAGTTCCTTGTACACGTTGTACACGCCCTGTGATGTCTTACCGTTGGTAATGGCAAACAGCTTCTCGACGAGTTGGTCTTTCAACGTTTTCAATGCCGCACTATGGTGGGTATCGAGTTTTTCAAGCGCTGCTTTTTCTTCTTCCTTGCCCATTTTCTTGGCACGGGAGAACAACTGCTTATCGATGACCACGCCATTGATAGACGGCGGGGTTTTCAGCGAAGCGTCCTTGACGTCACCCGCTTTGTCACCAAAGATGGCGCGAAGCAGTTTTTCTTCCGGCGAAGGATCCGATTCGCCTTTCGGCGTGATCTTTCCGATAAGGATATCCCCTTCGCGTACTTCAGCACCGATGCGGATGATACCATTCTCGTCGAGATCCTTGGTCGCTTCTTCTGACACGTTCGGGATATCGGCGGTCAATTCCTCCTCACCACGCTTCGTGTCGCGCACTTCCAATTCAAACTCTTCAATGTGCAAGGACGTAAAGATATCCTGGCTGACGACACGCTCGGAGATGACAATCGCATCCTCGAAGTTATATCCTTGCCAAGGCATGAACGCTACTTTCAGGTTGCGGCCTAGGGCCAGCTCACCATTCTGGGTGGCGTATCCTTCGCAAAGCACCTGGCCTTTTTCCACCTTTTGGCCTTTCTTAACGATCGGCTTCAGGTTAATACAGGTACTTTGGTTCGTTTTCTTGAATTTCGTCAATCGATAGGTACGTACATCGCCGTCAAAAGAAACCAAACGCTGGTTTTCGTTACGGTCGTAACGTATCTTAATTTCCTCAGCATCGACATATTCGACTACGCCCGTGCCTTCGGCATTGATAAGCGTACGCGAATCGCGCGCTACGCGGCCTTCCAGCCCCGTACCCACGATTGGTGCCTCAGGGCGCAACAATGGAACCGCCTGGCGCTGCATGTTTGATCCCATCAGGGCCCGGTTGGCGTCATCGTGTTCCAAGAATGGAATCAATGAAGCCGCGATAGACGTGATCTGGTTCGGAGCAATATCCATCAAGTCAAGGAGCTCAGGCTCGATGACCGGGAAGTCGCCTTCGTAGCGTGCTTTTACTTTCGGGGTGATGAAATTTCCCTTATCGTCGTACTCCGCGTTTGCCTGTGCGATGGTTTTGCCATCTTCGTCTTCAGCAGAGAGGTAAATAACAGGCTCTTCGACAACCACGCGGCCTTCATGCACCTTGCGGTAAGGGGTCTCGATAAAGCCAAGGTTATTAATCTTAGCGTGCACGCAAAGGGACGAAATCAAACCGATGTTCGGGCCTTCCGGTGTTTCGATTGTACAAAGACGGCCGTAGTGTGTATAGTGAACGTCCCGTACCTCAAACCCGGCACGCTCGCGCGACAGACCGCCTGGCCCGAGCGCAGAAAGCCTACGCTTGTGCGTAATTTCGGCCAAGGGGTTGATCTGGTCCATAAACTGCGACAGCTGGTTGGTACCGAAGAACGAATTAATCACCGAAGACAGGGTCCTCGCGTTGATCAAATCCGTCGGCGTAAACACCTCGTTGTCGCGAATGTTCATCCGCTCGCGGATGGTACGCGCCATACGCGACAAGCCAACGCCAAACTGGGCGTACAGTTGCTCGCCCACGGTACGTACTCGACGGTTTGACAAGTGGTCGATATCATCTACCTCTTCCTTGGAGTTAATCAGGTTGATGAGGTATTTGACGATAGCGATGATGTCCTCGCGCGTCAGTACTTTCGTTTCCTCTGGCGTGTCAAGTTGCAATTTGCGGTTGATGCGATAGCGCCCCACATCACCCAAGTCATAACGCTTGTCGGAGAAGAACAGGCGGTCGATAATGCCCCGCGCAGTTTCTTCGTCTGGTGGTTCGGCGTTACGCAGTTGCCGGTAGATATGCTCCACAGCCTCCTTCTCGGAGTTGGACGTATCCTTCTGCAACGTGTTATATATAATGGAGTAGTCGGCGTTGTTGGCACCGTCTTCCTTGGTTAGGATGATGGTTTTGACGCCCGCCTCGATGATGACCTCGATGTGGTCCTCTTCGAGCACCGTTTCGCGCTCCAGGATGATTTCGTTACGGTCGATGGATACGACTTCGCCGGTATCCTCGTCTACGAAGTCTTCGATCCATTTTTTCAATACCCGAGCGGCCAGCCGGCGCCCGACGTACTTCTTGAGTCCGGATTTACTTACTTTCACCTCGTCGGCCAGCTCAAACAGCTCCAAGATATCCTTGTCGGAGTCGTAGCCGATAGCCCGCAAGAGGGTAGTAACCGGAAATTTCTTCTTCCTGTCAATATACGCGTACATGACGTTGTTAACGTCTGTCGCAAATTCTATCCAAGAGCCCTTGAACGGAATAACACGAGCCGAATACAGTTTGGTACCATTGGTATGACGGCTTTGGCCGAAAAACACACCCGGCGAGCGATGCAGCTGGGATACGATGACCCGCTCTGCGCCGTTGATCACGAAGGTGCCTTTTGGCGTCATGTACGGAATGGTGCCCAAATACACGTCCTGGACAATCGTCTCGAAATCTTCATGTTCCTCGTCGTTGCAGGACAGGCGCAACTTCGCTTTAAGTGGCACGCTGTACGTCAACCCCCTGGAGATACATTCCTGTATGTCATATCGGGGCGGATCAATGAAATAGTCCAGAAACTCGAGAACGAAGATGTTCCTGGAGTCAGAAATCGGGAAGTTTTCCGAAAATACCTTAAACAGCCCTTCCTGGTGGCGATTGTCAGAAGTCGTTTCCAGTTGAAAAAACTCCTTGAAAGATTGCAATTGTACATCCAGGAAATCAGGATAGTCGATGACTTTTCTGCTGGTTGCAAAATTTACTCTTTCGTTTTGTTGAATGCTATTTGCCAATGGAATAAGAATTTAGTTTAATCATTAAACTGAGCTCGTGCCGCAGATTATACTGCCCGCAGTGGGTAGCGGGCGACCGCGTACGACACCACGCGATCCTGGGGGAAAATGTCTTTAAACAGGAATAGACTCTGACGAATATTCGTCAGAGTCTAAACCATTTAGAGGCTTTTTGACGATATGTTGGGACTAGTTAATCTCAACAACGGCTCCAGCTTCTTCGAGTTGCTTTTTCAAAGCTTCAGCTTCGTCTTTCGAAACACCTGATTTCAATTCTTTAGGTGCGCCGTCAACCAATTCTTTGGCTTCTTTCAGGCCAAGTCCGGTCAAGTCCTTAACCAACTTAACCACAGCCAGTTTCTGGCCACCAGCTTCTTTCAAGATCACGTCGAATGCCGTTTTCTCTTCTGCAGCAGCTGGAGCATCGCCACCAGCAGCTGGGCCAGCAACTGCAACTGCAGCAGCGGCAGGCTCAATGCCGTACTCGTCTTTTAGGATTTGAGCTAACTCGTTAACTTCTTTTACTGTCAAGTTTACCAACTGCTCAGCAAACGCTTTTAAATCTGCCATTTTATTCTATTTTTTTGAATGTGCTTTTTTGAAATTTGTTAATTTACCGTGCCGGATTTTTGCTTGCGCGGGATATCCGACTATCCTCTTTCCTGTAAAGTTTTAACCAAACCTGCAATCGTGCCGCCTCCGGATTTCAATCCGGAAATAACATTCTTAGCAGGAGACTGCAGCAATCCGATGATTTCGCCGATGAGCTCTTCTTTCGATTTGAGCTTGCTCAACGCATCGATCTGGTTGTCGCCGATAAACACGGCAGAGTCGATATACGCGCCCTTCAATATGGGCTTGTTGCCTTCTCTGCGAAGTTCTTTGATCAACTTGGCGGGTGCATTTCCGATCTCGGCAAACAAGAGCGTAGAAGCTCCTTTCAACGTGCCGAAAATTTCTTCCGAATCAACACCTACCTCGATCAACGCTTTCTTGATCAACGTGTTTTTCACTACTTGGATGGCTATGCCTTTGTCGTAGCACTTGCGCCGGATCCCATTGATCTTGGCTACAGTCAAATCAGCAGTGTCAGTAACGTAAAAATTACCGTACGATTTAATCTGCTCAGCTAAAGCTTTAACAATTTCTTGTTTTTCTTCTCTTTTCATGATTAAATACCTGCTACTGATTTAGTTTCTACTGGAATACCCAGACTCATCGTAGAAGAGACGTATATGCTCTTAAAATAAGTCCCTTTGGCCGCCGAGGGCTTCAACTTAGAGATCGTCTGGAGTACTTCCAGCGCGTTCTCATAAATTTTCTCCGCGGGGAACGACGCTTTGCCAATGGAGGTATGGATAATGCCGGTTTTGTCTACTTTGAAATCGATCTTACCGCCCTTTACCTCAGTCACCGCCTTGCCTACGTCTGTAGTAACGGTACCTGTTTTCGGGTTAGGCATGAGGTTGCGCGGACCGAGGATACGGCCGAGCTTACCTACTTTTGCCATCACACTAGGCATGGTAATGATGATATCAATGTCCGTCCATCCACCCTCAATCTTGCTGATGTAGTCATCCAGCCCTACGTGGTCAGCTCCTGCCGCTTTCGCTTCCTCTTCCTTGTCTGGGGTGCAGAGCACCAGCACGCGTACGGTTTTACCCGTGCCGTGCGGCAAGGTAGCGATGCCGCGAACCATTTGGTTCGCTTTGCGGGGATCGACACCCAGGCGTACGTCCAAATCAACGGACGCATCAAACTTTGTTAAAGAAATATCCTTTACCAATGCAGACGCCTCTTGTAGGGTATACGACTTACCAGCTTCGATTTTGGATAGTGCCGCTTTTTGATTTTTTGTTAATCTAGCCACTTTTCTTACACTGATTTCGTTAAATTAATTGTTCCAGGGCGCGTCGCCACTTACCGTAATGCCCATGCTGCGGGCCGTGCCGGCCACCATTCGCATAGCGGCTTCGATGGTAAATGCGTTCAAGTCTGTCATCTTATCCTTGGCGATGGTTTCTACTTGGTCCCAAGAGACCGAACCTACCTTCCGGCGGTTGGGCTCGCCAGATCCCCCCTTCACGCCAGAAAGCTCGACCAATTGGATAGCCACCGGCGGGGTTTTGATGATGAAGTCGAAAGACTTGTCGCTGTACACGGTAATAACGACAGGCAATACTTTACCTGGCTTATCTTGCGTACGTGCGTTGAACTGCTTGCAAAACTCCATGATGTTCACCCCTTTAGCACCCAATGCTGGGCCTACCGGAGGTGATGGATTTGCAGCGCCGCCCTTTACTTGTAATTTTACTAACGCACTGACTTCTTTTGCCATTCTCGTTCTTGATTTAAATAATTAAATGTTTGTTAGTAAGTTGGAAGCATTATAACGTAACATTTAGATTTTGAGGCGGTTTGCCTTATACTGCAAAAGCACCCCAAAATGGAGTGCAAAGGTATGGAAAATTATCTGTATCCCGAAATAAGGGGATGAAAAAGTTTTTCCTGGGGCATTTATTCCTTTTCTACTTGCATGTAATTTAATTCGAGGGGCGTCTTTCGTCCGAAAACTTTGACCATCACTTTGAGCTTTTTCTTCTCTTCGTTGATTTCCTCGATCTCGCCGGTGAATCCGTTGAACGGACCATCGTTTACTTTTACCAGCTCGCCCACGTAGTACGGTACGTTGATGGCTTCGCCTTGTTCGGACATTTCGTCCACCTTGCCTAAAATGCGGTTGATCTCAGCGGGGCGAAGCGGAATTGGGATGCCGTCCTTGCCGCCCAGGAAACCGATTACGCTATTTACATTTTTGATGACGTGCTCAAGCTCGCCGTCTAGCGCTGCTTCCAGCAGCACGTATCCGGGGTAGAAGTTACGCTCCTTGGCTACTTTCTTGCCATCGCGCATCTGATAGTACTTCTCCATCGGGATCAACACTTGAGGGACAAGGTGATTGATGCCCATCCGGTTAACTTCGGCCTCTATGTATTGCTTTACTTTCTTTTCCTTACCACTGACGGCACGTACCACATACCATTTTAATCCTTGCTCTGCCATGTTAATCTCCGCTACTACTGAAATGTTTTAAGAACCGATCTGATAGTAAAGCTCCAGCAAGTTACTTGAGGCTTTATCCATGGCGAAGATCACCAAGGCGATTATTACCGAGGCAATCAGTACCACTACCGCGGAGTTTTGCAATTGGCCCCAAGTAGGCCAGGTTACTTTCTGCGTCATCTCCACGTAGGAGTCCTTTACAAATTCAAGTACTTTTGCCATGCTGCTATTCGTATTTGCACGGGCACCAGGATTCGAACCCGGATCAAAGGTTTTGGAGACCTCTATTCTACCGTTGAACTATGCCCGTAGAATTAGAAAGAATTAGCTAACCGTAGACCAGTTAGCTAATCCTATCTTTATTTGATAACTAGCCTTAAAATTAGGCTGTGATTTCAGTCACCTGTCCAGCGCCTACGGTACGGCCACCTTCGCGGATAGCGAAACGCAGACCTTTTTCCATAGCGATAGCGTTGATCAACTTCACGGTGATCGTGACGTTGTCACCAGGCATGACCATTTCTACACCGTCAGGAAGCGAAATCTCGCCTGTAACGTCCGTGGTGCGGAAGTAGAACTGAGGACGGTATTTGTTGAAGAATGGCGTGTGGCGGCCACCTTCTGCTTTTGACAACACGTAAACTTCAGCTTTGAAGTCGGTGTGTGGTGTTACGGAACCTGGCTTGCAGATAACCATACCACGACGGATATCGGTTTTCTCAATACCACGCAGCAACAGACCTACGTTGTCACCAGCCTCACCGTAGTCCAGAATCTTGCGGAACATCTCCACACCTGTAACGGTCGACTTCAAGTTCTCAGCGCCCATACCCAAGATGTCTACTTGATCACCTGAGTTGATAACACCACGCTCGATACGTCCGGTAGCAACCGTACCACGGCCAGTGATCGAGAATACGTCTTCGACAGGCATCAAGAAAGGAAGCTCAGTCAGACGTGGAGGAATGGGGATGTGGTTGTCTACCGCGTCCATCAATTCCATGATTTTGTCTACCCACTGCTCTTCGCCGTTCAAGCCGCCTAACGCAGAACCGCGGATAACTGGGATATCGTCACCTGGGTACTCGTAGAAAGAAAGCAATTCGCGGATTTCCATTTCAACCAAGTCCAACAACTCTGGGTCGTCAACCAAGTCTACTTTGTTCATAAACACAACCAATGCAGGAACGCCTACCTGACGGGCCAACAGGATGTGCTCACGAGTCTGCGGCATTGGGCCGTCAGTAGCCGCAACCACGATAATGGCGCCGTCCATCTGGGCAGCACCCGTTACCATGTTCTTCACATAGTCAGCGTGGCCTGGACAGTCAACGTGCGCATAGTGGCGGGTTTCCGTCTGGTATTCTACGTGCGAAGTATTGATGGTGATACCGCGCTCTTTTTCTTCTGGAGCAGAGTCAATCGAATCAAAAGAACGGGCTTGGGAAAATCCTTTATCAGCCAATACTTTTGTAATTGCTGCTGTAGTCGTGGTCTTGCCGTGGTCAACGTGACCGATCGTACCAATGTTTAAGTGGGGTTTACTCCGGTCAAATTTCTCTTTTGCCATGTTTTATGCGAATTAGTAATTTAAAATTTTAGTTTTTATATACATCCTATTATATATACGCTTACGAGCCAATGATGGGATTTGAACCCATGACCTCTTCCTTACCAAGGA